>JAITHL010000133.1 GCA_031279975.1 Treponema sp.
TGTTTGATGACGAGGGCGGGGATTCCGATAATCGGCATGAAAACGGCGACAGCGGCGAGTATCCAGTCGGAGGCCCCGAAGATGATCCCCTTGATCCATTCCCACGCGGCGGAAAAAAATCCGCATATCTTGTCCCACAGCCCCTTAAAGAAACCGGCGACCGCGTCCCAGTTTTTTATGAGCAGGTACACGCCGGCGGCGAGGGCGGCGACACCGGCGATGATGGCGAGGATAGGCCAGGTCGCGGCAATTGTGGCGGCGGCGGAAGCCCACATGGAGGCGATATATCCGCCGATTGACGGCAGGGCGGCGATGATCGATTTTCCCATGCCGAGAATACCGCCGCCAATCGCCTGAAGCGGAGATGACAGTATTTTGAAGCCGCTTCCCAAGAGGCCGACCGTTGACTGGAACATTTTCGCTATGCCGCCGGCGTTGGAAATGTTCGCGGCGAGGGTGGTCATCTGCGCGGCGGCGGAGAGGGCGCCGGAACCCATGTCCAGCATGGTCTTGGCGGCCATGCCGGTTACCGCCGCGATTTTGGAAACCGCCCCGCCAACCGGGGAACTCATAATCGGAGAAGCGAAATATTGCAGAAATCCATATTTTGCATCAACAAAAAATCCTTTTATCGCGTTGATGTCTTCGCCTATCCCGATTTGAAGGGCGTCAGAAGCGGACTGAAGCCGGGCAACTTTTGCCTCATAGGACAATACCTGCGCCTCAAGACCGGCGGCGGTAGCCCCGTCCAAACCTTCGCCGTAACTTTTCGCGAAGGCGGTATAATCTTCAGCCGTCAAAGCGATGGCCGCCTGTAACGCCTCGGTTGATCCCAGGGCTTTCGCCATCGCGTCCTGATTGCCTCCCAACGCTTTCTTCAGCATATCAAGCGAATCAGCAAGGCCGTATTCCTGGATCATGGCCGAACCGGAAGATATTCCCATTGATGCCAGAGCATCGCTCATTTCCGATGTCGGCTTCATAAAAGAGATCATCGCGGCTTTAAGCTGGGTGGCCGCCACAGATTCCGTCTGTCCTTTGGCAGTTACAAAGGCCATTGCCGCGCCCAGTTCATCAAAACCTACACCAACGGATGCCGAAAGCCCGGCCACAGAACTCATCGCGCTGACAAAGCCGTCAAGCGATCCGACACCTTTCCGCACCGTTTGAAAAAAGACATCCGACATCCCGGTGATATTTTCCGCAGATGTCCCATACGCATTGACTACACTGATAAGCCCACTGGTAGCGGAACCAAGACTTGCCTGCCCGGACTCGGCCAAGGCTACAGCGGCCTTGAGAGTGTCCATGCGGACTTCAACATTACCTACACCGGAAGCGATATTGTAATACGCGTCAGCTATAGCGTTGGGCCCGGCGACCGAAGCTCCGCCTACAGCCAGCAGTTCTTTTTCCAAGCCCCTTAAACTTTCAGTTGTTTGCCCGGTCAGAGATTGGATGTTCCGCATGGATGCGTCCATCGTACCGGCGATCCGGGACGGCTGATCCATCGCGTCAGACAAAGCCCTCCGCGCCGGTTCGGTCATGCTCGTCATCATGGCCATGTCGGCGGCGAGGCGGTTCATTGACTGATTCTGGCCCATCTCGTCAAGGGCGCTTCTCATTCCGGCGAGACTCGTTTTTGCGTCATTAAAACCGGAAGAGAACGCGTTCTTAAAGGATAGTGTTATAGAACTGACAAAATTCACCGCTGCTCCAATACAAACCTGCGGCCTTAGCCGCAAATAAAATCGGATGGGTACATTTATCGGGGGCATGGCGTCCAAGGACGGGCAGGTGGTACAGACGGGGCAGGGGGGAAGAACAGGAACCTACAAGATTGGCGATACGGGACCCGGCGGGGGAATGGTGTTTTATGTGGAAGGCAAAGGGGGCATGGAGGTAAGTATTTCATTGGGGAACCATACCTGGAATGACGCCATAAACGTTGCCAAAAATTACCGGGGCGGCGGCAAGAGCGACTGGAGGCTGCCCTCACTGGAGGAGTTGAATTTGATATATGTCAATCTCCAAAAGGCGGGGCTGGTAAACTTTCCGTCCGGGTGGTACTGGTCTTCCTCGCAGTCCAGTACTTATCTCGCCTGGAGTCAGGTTTTCGGCGATGGCAGACAGTCCAACGACCTCAAGGATAATACATTTTCGGTTCGTGCTGTCCGGGCTTTTTAGGGGGGACCGCCGGGGAACGGCGGCAAGGGGGGATACTCTCCCCTTGTGGATCGTTTGCCGCCCTTGTCGTTCAGGGAGAGAGCAAAAAGGTGTTATCCATGTCCTTTGAGGTTTATCAAAAAATCCTTCGGGCTTGCTGCACGGGGGGCTTCCACGGTTTCAAAGTCGGCGGCATTACGGGTTATTATGTGTTCGATTCCGTTCTCCCGCGCCGCCATGTATTGAACCGCGTCTTCAAAATCCTTCCAGCGCAGCGCAAGCGCGCTTTTAATCGTACTTTCAAGAACCGGCGCGATGATGAACAGACGGGCTATATCATCTATCAACGAATAAACTTTACCGGTATCTTTGAGTTCTTTGCGGGTGAGATAAAAAATATCGGTCATGGCGGAGGACGAAACATAGCCGGTAATCCGGCGCTGCTCAACAAGGGTGTACACAGTACGGGAATCGTCATAAAAAGGAGAGCGGTACAGCAGTGTGTCCAGAATGACGTTGGTGTCTACCAGGACTTTCATTGCAGGTACTTACGGAGGCGTTCTTCGCGTATCTGTTCATGGGTAATATCGCCCGCGCCGGCAAGGATTCCCGAAAGCCGGTCGGTAATGGGCGTGGGAATAGTGGGGTCAACCAAACATGAAAAATCAGTATGGGACGCGGGCGATTGTGCGCCCTCCGCCGGTTCCGCGGCGGGTTGTTCCTTGCCGGCGGCGCTTGGAACCGCTGGTGCCGGCGTAAAGGTAAGGATAACCGGCCCCGCCGGTACTTCCCGGGGTACGTCAATAGTCAGCCGGTGGCTGGGCGGGATTTCTACGGTTTGTGTAATGCTCATGGGTTAATCATACATCAGTGAGAGCCTGTTGTCGAGGCAGGCCGCTGATAATACGGAGGTTTTATGAAAAAGGCAGTGTTGTTGTTTTGTTTTTATTGGGGAATTGCCGCCGCGGTTTTTGCGCAAATCCCGCCGGACTGGGACTCAAGGCCGCCGCAGGACAGCGCCGCGTTTAAGTACAGCGTCGGCGTTTCCCAGCCCGCCGCCACGGAACAGGAGGCGTACAAAGGCGCCTGGCAGAATGCCCTGCAGCAATTCGCCGAATCCATTGCCACCAGTTTTCAGGGGCGGACTGATATAAGCTCGCAGTCCGCATCGTATTCCAGTGATATAGAAGACGAATTTACCGTTGTCGTATCAAGTTCTTCTTTTTCAACAAAGGTAAAGCTCGCGGGGGCCCGGGAAGCGGCCCGTAAAATCGGGCAGGAAAACGGCAAATACATTGCCCGGGTGCTGGCAATACTGAGCGCCGAAGATTACGCCGCCGCCCGGCAGTACGCCGCAAACGATGAAGCCGCGGCCCTGGCCTACCGCTTCTTTGCCCGCTGCGCCGCCGGTATCGCCCCCCTTGACCGCCAGGGAAAGCCCCAGGGCTTTGACGATTATTATTCCTGGCTGCGGAACGCCTGCGTTATCCTGTCTTTTGCGGAAAGCGCCGGAAACGCCGGGGCCTTTCTGGAACAACTGGAATTGTTTGTCAAAAAACTCTACAAAAACGCCGCGCTTTTTGCGGAAACAATTGACGGAACCGGCGTCCGCATTGTCTACGACGCCCCTAGATATTACGATGGCATCAGCCGCGCCCTGCAAAACTTGAGCTTGTTCGGCATTACCAAACAGGACGCCCGCCTCTCCCTTTCCCCGCTCAAGACTTCAGCCCTTGCGGATTTCAGGGCCGCGGTGTCCGCGTTAAAGGATTCGTCAAAAGTGGTTATAACCGGCATTGAAACCATTCAAACCGAAAACGGACAGGCGGTAAACCAGGGGAACATAGTGCTAAACCAGTTCAAAGCCATCGCGTCCAGGGACTTTGGCTTGGCGGCGGTCAATTTTACTATACCGGCCTCTTACACCGCCGGTTTTGTTGACGAGGACGGTATTATTTCCTACGTTAAACGCAATTTTGCGGCTTTTCCGGCGCGTTTTCTGGTGCTGTGTTACGCCGAAACCCGCCTTTCCGCGGCAATTCCCGAGTACAAGGTGCCGCCCCTGGTTACGGCATCCTGCCGCTTTATGGTATACGACACCGTAACCGGAGAAATTACCCAGAGCGGCACCGCGGACACCGCCGGTTCGGTCTTTTCGCCCGCCAATATGCAGGACCAAACAGTCATTGCCGAAAGCCGCCGGGCCCTGCACTATTTGTTCAATGCAAAAAACCGGGGCGGCCTTGCGGACATTATGAAGGAAACGCTGGGAAAATTGTAAGGGTTCTATCAGTTTTCCGTTCCGGCTTGCCCTTAAACCCCCGGTTTTTGGAAGCAGTGTCCGGGGCCTGCCCTTTATAGACGGAGCGTCTTTGCAGCAGGCAGGGACAGTCCTGCCAGGCAGACAGGGCCCTTGGCCTTTTGTTCCGGATCCGCTATACTTATCCCCATGAAACGACTGGAGACGCTCCTTTTCCGGGCGCCGGTGATGGTATTGACGGTTTTGTTCCTGGCCTCCTGCCAGACCCAGCCCCGGTCTGCCTCCGCAGGGCTTTCGCCCCGGCTGGCCGGCCTGGTCAAGGAGGCGGTGTTTGAGGTGGTGATCAAAAAACCCCAGGAAAAAAACATCCTCTACGACAAGGAACTGGACTGGTCGGTTATTCCCTATGCCATCCGCAGCGACTCCTACTACTCCATCGGCACGGCCTTTGCAATTTCCGCCTCCGAGGCCCTGACCGCTTTCCATGTGATTAACCTGGGCGCCGAAAGCGATGTTTTCCGGGAATACTATATCCGGGATTCGGAGGGCAAGGTCTACGAGGTCGACAGGGTAACCAGGGCTTCCAACGAAAAGGATTTTTTGGCCTTCACCGTTAAGGAAAGGACCTTTTCTTCCTGGTTTGAGCTGGAGAGTTCTTTTAAGGTAAGTTCCCAGGTGTACAGTATAGGCAACGCCCTGGGGGAGGGCATTGTGGTGCGGAACGGCTTGGTGCTGGGAACCGTGCCGGAAGAGGAAGACGGCCGCTGGAACCAGTTAAAGTCTTCTGCCGACGGCAACCCGGGCAATTCCGGGGGGCCCCTGGTTACTCCGGAGGGCAAGGTCCTGGGGCTGGTGATCGCCCTGCGGGACAATATTCTCTATTCCCTTCCCGCTTCGGAGATTCTGTCCGCTCCCGCGGGGACAACCCATTTTAGGCGCCGGGCTGCCTACAGCCATCTCCTGCTTGCCAACCGGGTAACCAAGGTCTTTGAGATGGACGCCGCCCTGCCCGCACCCTACGGGGAACTCCGCCGGACTGTCTTTGAAGGGTACAAGGCCCACTATCCAGGGGCCATGGCCGAAGTGTTTAACCAGGCCCCTGCCTATCTGGAGGGGCCCAATAACCGGTATATCCTTAACCAGATGGTCCGGTCGGATTTTCCCGAATTTGCCCTGGTGGACCGGAACGACCAGCAATGGAAACTGTCGGATCTCCGGGTCCAGACCTTTGATCTTAACGACGACGGAATCTTAATCCAGGCACAGGTGTCGGATTTTATTTTGATCAAACTCCGCCGGCCCCGGACGGTTCCGCTGGAAAGGATCAACACGGACCCCAAAACTGTTATGGATACGATCCTTTCCGGGGTAAACATGGAACGTTCCCTGGGGAATGCCGGCAAGTACCGGATTCTTTCCTTCGGTGATCCCGTGGAGGTTTCCGAATACCGGGACAGCCAGGGCAGGACCTGGATAAAAACCTGGTGGCTGGTGGATTACGAAGATTCCATTATGCTTGCCTATGTGCTTCCCATGCCCAATGGCCCCGTGGTCTTTATGACCAAGCAGAATTCCAGCGATCGCCATGTGTACGAATGGGATATGGAGGCATCCTGCGACCGCCTTATCGCCGCATACCGGGGAGACATGGGGGACTGGACCGAATTTTTGGCCATGGACAAGTGGATCCCCTCTTCCCTAAAGGATGTGGCCTTTTCTTGGGACGAGCCGGAAAAAACCCTAAGCCTTTCCATGCCCCAGCTTTCCTTTGAGGCGGATAGATCCGTTTTTGACTGGACCCCCCGGTCGCTTCTTATTTTGACCCCCGCCTATTATCAGCGGGACCAGAAGATTGAATATGGTTTCCGGTCGGTGATTGTCCAGAAAGACATCAAGGGCAGCGACTATTTTTTGATCCAGCAGCACGTCAGGCCCGACGAAAAGCTGGGATCCCGGACCATGGAAAACTGGAATACCGTAACCGCCGCCAAGTACCCCTTTGACGGGGTAAGCCGCCTTTCCGCCCAAAACAATACCGGCGCTGCCGGCGGCCTTTTGAAAGCGGCTCAGGAATCACCGGATGTCCGGTATTCCCTGTACCTCACCATGGAGGATCCCGGAGACGAGGTTTCCCTGACCAGGAGGTACAGGGTACTGGAAGAAGATATTTCCATTATCCGGTAGAGAATGGGCATCCGGTAAAAGGACGGGACCAATGAAACGAAACCTGTTGAGGGGAAGCATTGCCGTAGCCTGGCTGGCGCTGGGGGCTCTTATCTTTATTACCAGCCGGGGGCACAGCCTTTTGGTGGACAACCGGAATGTGGAGGCGCCCTTCCTGGAGGCCCCCCGGGAACTGCGCTTTTCCCTAAACGGCGGAAAGATGACGGACTTTTACCGGGGAGACCGGGACCGGTTTACCCTGGCCGGATCCAGGCACCGGATACGGATCGAATTTCCCGGCGGCGGGGATCCCTTTGAGGGTGAGTTTGTCCTTCCTATCAAGGACGATATGTACCTGCTTTCCCTGCCGAAGCTGCTGGCGGGCATGGAGGATGCCGTGGAAGTGTTCCGTAGCGCCCCTGAACGCCGCTCGGCGGAAGAAGAGCCCCCGGACGTTTCGGAGGAACCCGGGGAAGGGATCATGTAGGGGTTTGTTCCGGGATCCGCCACAGGGTTTCCGCCGGGGCGATGGTAAAGGCTTCCGCATAGGCGCACTGGAAAATGCTGCCCTGTAGGGCGCGGTAGGAGTTAAGACCCCGGATGGGCGTTACATAGCCGCCGCCGACGGTGCGGTATTGGGACAGCCGGCGGAACTTTAATTCAACCACGGCGTCGATGGCGGCAAACACGTTGGCGTCCGGCAGGGGCGACCACACTTCGTAGAAGGCCAGGCGGAAATTCCTTTTTGATTGCTGTTTTTCTGCAATGTTCCTCAGCAGGACGCTGATGTACCGGTGATCGGGGTGGTTATCCAGGGGATGGGGCAGGAAAATATAGCCGTAATCGTCCAGGTTCATCCACGCCGAATAGTCGTCTATATGGCCGGGGTAAAAATCCAGGGAGCGGCCGTTTTGATCGTTGCCGTAGACAAAAACGCGGTGGCGGCGGACCCCCAGCTCCGTCATGATCCGGGTAAAATCGTCGGCCCGGACCTGGGCGTTTTCTTCCGGCGTCATTCCGCACCGGGCTCCTCCGCTGCTGGAGAGGCACAGAACGTCGAAGAGTTCCGCATGTTGTATCAGGGTTCCCCCCGCGCCGATAAGGTCATCGTCAGGGTGGGGCGCCAAAAGGAGGCACCGGGGCAGGGAGGAAAAATCCAGTTCCCCGCTGCCGTAGATTGCCGTTACCGGTTTCCTTTTTAACTTTTGCCGCAGTAGTACCAGGCCGTGGGGCAGAAGGAATTTTACCGCCCTCTTTAAGGCGCAGCGCCATGTTTCCGGCCATGGTATTCGCCGCGGGGTAGTCATTTCAGGGTTTCCTTGAGCAGCCGGGAAAGAAAGCTGGTTTTGTCCGCCAGCACCTGATCCCTGCCCAGGGCGGCATAGTCCGGGGGGGTCCAGCTATGATGGAGCATGATGAGTCCGGGGGAATCTTCGATTATCTTCCGGGGATCCCTGTAACGTGTCGCCGAAAATGGGAATTCTTTGCACAGAGATTGGGAATTTAACGGCCCCGATTTTGCACCAAGAATAGGAATTTAACGCCTATTTTTGCCATGTTCTGAAGGGGCCGT
>JAITHL010000147.1 GCA_031279975.1 Treponema sp.
TGTTCCAAAACCCGGTTGGTTTCGGAACACGTCCTGCGGTTTCTCAGGCTAAAGCCTTGTGAAACCGCGTTTTTAAGCGGAAGCTGTTCTGAAACTGAAGTTTCAGAACAGCTCTATTACGGCAGAATTTTGACAAAGGGTCCGCGGATTTTACGGATTAAACCCAATGTATCAAAAGGGTCCACAGATTAGAAGGGTTTTTGTTACCGGAAATCCGCGGGTCTTGTTAAAAATTCCGAATTATTTAGCGTTTTCCCTAGGGCCCGCCCTTGAACGGGCCTTGCGGTTGGCCGCGTTAAGGCCCCGCCCCCGGTTATTTTCTATTTTTCAGTTCCGTTTCCCGTTTTTCAAGCGCCTCACGGATAAGGGCTATCTCGCCCAGCACGGTCTTTACCTCCGGCGTATCGGCGGAGACCGACTCAAGCCGCCGTTCCACCAGGAGGCTGTAGACCTCCGAACCGAGCCGGGAAATGAGCTTTCCCGCCTGCCCCTCAAGCTGCCGGATTTCCAGCATGAGCACGCCCTTTTCCCCCAGGTCCTGCGCCTTAGCCCCGGCCTTATTGAAAAGTTCCTTTGAAGCCTGAAAGCCCTTCCCGCCAATATCCTGGGCCCGTTCCCCCGCCTTAACCGCCAGTTCCTTGGAAGCCGATAGGCCCTGCCCCAAGAGTTCTTTCATCCGTTCGCCAAATGACATGACACCCCCTCTCCCTGTCCAGGATTGCTATTTTCGTTTAATACCGAGTATGGTCAGATCGTCATACTGGGGATCTTCCATAACATGAGTATAATACATATAGGTAGCGTTTTCCGAGTATTCTCTGGTTTCTGAACAATAATTCCGGTACTGCGCAAAATGGGCCTTGAGAAATTCATCGGCCTTTTTATCGACCAGCACCCGGTTGTCCCCGGTTGCCGCCGGGTCCTTATAGAGGCGGAACATTTTTTCCACCGAGACCATGGCCATGATCGCCTCCTCCACCAGCCCTTCGCAGGAACTAAAGTCAAACCGCAGCTCCAGGTCCCCTTCGGGATTGTGGTATTTATAGAGGGAATATACCCGCCTATTCATCACCGCGTTGATAATACCCTCCACCCGGTCAGGGCCCATTTCCTCATCCCCCTGGCCGACCATGTGATTGGCATGGGGCGTATCCTGGGGCGCCCCCCCCTCGGCGCAGGGTATCTCCCGAAAGTCTGAGTCCCGGAATTTCCGCTTCGCCTCCTCAATGCCGTCGGTGTAGAGGAAGAGTATATCCCCAGGATCAATCGTAATAGTCTGGACCGAATAGCCGCCCTTGGATTCCACCATAAAATTGGGAAGCACCCCGGTGGCGGGAGTTTCCGGCAGGATGAGCGCCTTCATCCTGCCCTCTGAGGCATCATACCAATGGATGATATTGTCCCCGGCGTTGCAAAACCGGATCAAGCCGGTCTGAGAATCAAAGAGTGCCAGGGTAAAGGCGGCGAAACGCCCTTTGAAGCCCATGGCTTCGATAAAATCATTGATCTGGTACACCAGCTCCTCAATACGCATCCCCTTGGGGGTGGGCTTCCATGCCTTAAAGTAGTTCAGGAACATGGTGGCCACCTGGATCATAATGAGGGCCGCGGGTATCCCCTTCCCGGCCACGTCGCACTTGATAATCGCGTAGTACCGGCCGTCCAGGTCCTGATAATCAAAGTAGTCCCCCGATACCCCCTTGGCCCCCTCATAGTACCCAAAGAACTGGGCGTTTTGGGCGTCCTTAAAGCCGGTGGTGAGCTTATTGCCCTCCCGGTCCAGTTCCAGGGGGATAAACTTCTTCTGCACCTCCTTTCCGATGGTAAGGTCCGAAGCCGCCTGGGCCGCCTTAACCAGGCCGTGGGTCATGTCGTTAATGGTGCTCCCCAAAACCGCCAATTCATCATGGGAAGTAACGCGAATGTCCACCCCTTCCAGTTTCGCCTTATCCTCCGTATCCCGGATAAGCTCCACGTGGCTCACCAGCCGCCGAATAGGCCGGATAATCAGGCTGGAAAGCACAAGGGCGCCGAGGATTCCAATGATCAGGGCAAAGAGGGCGACGAGGGAAATAACCATGAGGAGGTCCCGCCGGCTTTGGGTAATTTCTTCCATTATAGCGTCAACGGATATCTCCAGCCGGATCAGGCCCTGGAAATACACATCCTCCGAGCCCCGGCGGTATATGACGGGTTTAAAGAAAATATAGGTGTGGTTTCCATCATCCGGCAGCTGCAGGGTGGAGAAGGCCGGCTCAGACCCGATGGCTTTGCCGAACGCCGTAAGCCGCTCATTGAGCCTGCTTTCAAAGGTCCGCAGGGATACCTGTATATCCTCCACCCGCCGCCGGCTTGCCGGATCGGTCCGCTGGGCCAGGGAAAGGGCTTCCTGGGTAAGGCCCGCGATGCTGGCGTTCAAATCCCCCACCTCAGACCGGGCCTGGTCATTCAGTTCCCGGGCCATCCCTTCAAGCCGGGGGCTGACGGCGTCCGCCAAACGGGAAACTCCGGCCTGGAATTCGGCGGTATCGATTTTTTGACGGATATCCGGATCATTGGTAGCCCAAACCAGATCCCCAAAGACCGTATTGGAAGCCGCGCCGTACCCGGTAATGGTAACATACCGGGCTTCGGGAATGGCCGCGCTTTGCAGGGGAAGGTAGCTTAACTCCAGGGAATTGCCCGAAGGCAGGTAAGTACGGGCGCCTGAAGCAAGGCCCTCCAGCAATACGGAAGAACGGTCCCAGAGCCCTTTGAGCAGGGTTTCCTGCTGGGTCTGGATCATGCGGATATAGAGCGGGGTGGACACCAGGAGGACCACCGCTATAACCAAAACAATGGTAAAGGAGGCCAGCTTAAAACGCAGCCCCAATCCCCGGCGTTTAAGACGCTTGATCCGTCTTTTCTTTTCCTGCGGCATACTATCTCCTGTAAGCAGCGCGGCGGCTTCCATCCGCGCCGCCGCTCCTTCCGCGAGGACCGATATGATTCCCCTGACAGCGGCGGCGAGGCCGAGGAGGCCGAACAAGCCCGCCGCGGCCATGACAAGGAACGGCGTATTGAGAACAAAGGGCCCTTGGGGGCGAACATTCCAGGAGGGTTCCCAAGCCTGGGAAAAATCGCCGAACTTGACGGTTCCCGTTTCATCCACCCCTATCTGGGGAACGGCGGTCCGGTACATGCCCCGAAGGGGGTGGTCCAGCAGTATCTGATACCGGCCCTCATCAATCGTATCGATCTTGAGCCCCGCGATCTCCCGGTCTGAAAGTATCCGGTAATCCCCCCGGTCCAGGAAGTATTCCCGGTCATAGGGGGCCACCCCGTTCCGGTCCAGGATTATCCGCCTGACCGCCCCGCCCTCCAAGAAGCCCCGCCCGATAATACGGATGCTGAGGGACCCCTGTTCATCCTGTAGGGCGTCCACATAGGTAATAAAGGTATGGGGGACATACTTATTGATCCGGAAAACCAGGCTCGACCGCCGCCCGATATTTCCCGCCTCGTCCACCGGGGAAACCGAAAAACGCCATACCCCATTATCCTGATTTTCAAAGGAAACCGAGGTTCCAGCCTCCATGATCCGGGGGCTTGCGGGGGAAGCCTCCGGGTAACGGGCGTTTACCCAGGCGGTAAAATCCCCGTCATGGGGGGCGGCAAACAGGGAAGCGGGGCCGAGATAGTCCAGACTCCAGGTATACCCGGCAATATCCGAGGCCGGCGGAGGGGTCCAGGACAGGGAAAAGGTATTTCCCGGAAGAAACCCCTGTTCATCCAGTTCTGGTTTGATAATACCCGCCGCCGGGGGCGGCGTGGTATCCCGGATATACTCAATGCGGGACGGGGGCGACCAGTTGCCCGCAAAATCCTGGGCGATTATCGTAAAGTACCAGGAACCGTCCTCCCCGGCAACGCATTCCATCCCGTTGTCCCCCGGCCCGCTTAACACCCGTTGTTCCGGGACCGCCCGCTCATCCTGGGACCAGCTATAGGAATATCCCCGTATCCCCGAAGAGTCCTGGGGGCTCCGCCAGGTGAGACGCGCCCGGTCCCCCCGGCTCCGCCGTCCATTTTCAAAATTTCCCGCGCTCAACCGGGGGGGCGCGACAGTAGTATCAGGATGGAGCGCGTAGATACGGTTCGTCCGCTGGGAAGCCGCCTGATACAGGATATGCAAATCCTGGCCGCTGATAACAGGCCGGGCAAAATAGGCGTCCCCCGCTGAACCGGACACCTCCTCATTCTTCCAGACCGCCCCGTCTTTGCGGGCTAAATACACCCGGTTCGCCCCCCGGCGGTTGTCAAACCAGGCGGCCATAAGCTCCCCCTTATAGGAGAAGGCGATGGGATTGTTGCAGTAGGCGCTTTCCCCGTTGAGCCGCTCAGGGGGGCCGGTGAGGGTTCCGTCCCCCGCAATCGCGGCGCCGTATATCTGGGGGGCATTCGTATGATACCGGCGTTCCCACGCCACATAGAGCTTCCCCGCCTGGGCCGAAAGGTGTGCCCGCTGATTATCAAAACGATCAGCCGAGGCGGCGGTATACATAAAGGGGTCCTGGAAGGCGGTGATCCGCTCCGCGGCGGTCCAGGAGCGGCCACCGTCATTACTGGACTTTATAAAGAGCTGGAAGGCGGGAAAGGCGTCCGCCCCCCCCGCAAAGGATTGAAAGACCACGTATTCCGCGCCGTTGAGGGATACATGGGCGGGTAAAAAGTTGAGCTGCAGGTCCCGGTCCTTAACAAAGGGCTCAAAGGGGGTCCAATCAAGGCCGTTTTCCGACCGGGCATGGTAGAGGGAAAGGGATTGATCCCGGCCACGGGTAACAAAAAGCAAATACCCCCCGCCGGCCATGGGGAAAATGCGGGGGGCCACCGCGCTATCCGTCTGGTTATCCAGATGGCGGACAGAGAAGGTCCGGCCCCCGTCATCGGAAACAAGCAGCTCCAATTGGGCGGAGGAAGCGGCGGCGGCAAGGAATATCCGGTTTTGCCGGTCCACCGCGGCGCTCAGTATCGCCGGTTCCGACCCCGAATAGGCATAGGGCCCGCCAATAAAACGGCGTATCTCCCAGGGGTTCCCCGGGGTTTTTACCGCCGCGGATACCCGGATATGCCCGCCGCCGGCTCCGCTTTCCGCCTCCTGCCAGGCGATCACCGCAAGCTGGCCGGTATAGGCGGCAACCGGGAAGGAACCAAGGGCGGGAGAAAAGGGCGCCGGGGCTTCCCAGTAGAGTTCCTCAAGGGAAGCCCCGGGCGCCGTGGCAAGCAGCGCCAGGAGAAGCGGCGCGGCAACGCGGCGGAGCATACGGCAAATCCGGAGAAACGGGGGTTTCATGGAAAGCACAGCCGCCCCATCATAGCACAGACTCTATCCTTCGCTGTAATTCTATAAGCCGGGTGGAGTTGCGGTTCCGGGGTTCCTGGAGCAGCTGCCGCACTATAGCCAGGGCCATAACCTTATTCCCCGCCTGGAGTTCCAAAACCGCCTGCTGGTACTGTTTTTCCGCCTCGCTGCTCAAAATAAAGGTCCCGCCGCCGAGGAGGGTTTGGACCCGGTCTTTCTGGGCCATGGCGTCCCGGTTGTTGGGATTCAACGCAAGGGCTTGATTCAACTGTTCCAGGGCTATGGGAAACTGGGCCCGGACATTCCTATCGATAATCGTCCGGGCCGAGGCGGTCAGTTCGCCGGAACGGGCGAGGGACCGGGAATCCGGCGGCGGCTGGCGGTAGCCCATGTCGATTTCCGCCCGGACGAGGGCGTTCTGTATCCCCGGAAAGCGGGGATTGATTTCCGCCAAGTTCTGGAGGTCCGCGAAGGACTGGAGGGAACGCCGTTCCACCCCCGCGACGGCGGCGTTAAGCCGGCGCTGAAAGGAATTCTGAAAGGCATCGGGGTCCAGGACCTGATCGATACGGAGTTCCAGTATGCCCGCCTCCTGGTTCACCGGGAACATGAGTTTGATCTCATGGATAAACCGCCGGGCCTCATTGAACCGCCCGATCCCCTCGGCCCGCTGCCGGGCCCGCAGCAGCTTGACCCCCGCTTCATAGCTCCGGTAGGCGTTGCTCAAAAGCTGGCTCATCTCCGCGTAGAGGGGGGCGGTAATGGCGATGGTTCTCCCGGACCGCAGGGTCATGGCGCCCCGGACCACCCGCAGCCAGTAGAGTATCTCCCAATCCGGCTCCGGGTTGGTTACCTGCCAGCGGTTCTGGGCCCGGGCCAGCAGCTCCTCCGCCCGCTCTACATTGCCGGCAAAATAGGTTGTCCGGGCGGCGTCCACCAAGCCCCGGACCTCCCGGACTATATATTCATTCTCCCGGCGGGCAATCTCGGCGCCCAGGTTCAAGAGCCGGTTGTCCCGCTCTTCCCGCAGGGCCGCGGCCTCCTGTATCGCCAGGGACGAGTCATACCGGTCCCCGGCCCGGAGTATCCGGTCCCGGGCCGCGTTGAAATCATTGCGGGCCAGGGACTCCCGGGATTCCCGGTACAGCCGGTCCCCCTCCTGCCGCAGGGATTCCGCCTGGGCAATCCGGGAGCGGAGATGGGGAATCAGGGCGTCCCCATCGGCTTTATAGCGGTTCAGCCGGTCCAGCGCGCTTTGGGCATGGCGGCGCAATTCCCGCCCCGGGCCGTTGAGGGCCTGGGGGGATTCCTGCTGGTAGAGGTTGAACAGTTCCTGAAGCCGCCGCATATCCGCGGGTATCCCCTTGCTTATGGCATCGAATACCGCAAAGCCTTCGGCGGGGTATTTCACGATCCGGCTTTCCTGCCCCGCGATCTCCAGGGGAACCCCGTTGATAAGCCGGCCAGCCTGTTCAAATTCCACCCCCCACGCCTGAACGGACCGGTCGATGAGGGCGTTCACCAGGGTATACTGCCGGACCAGCGCGCGCTGATCTTCCTGGCCAATCCGCCCGCGCAGCGCTTCGGCGGACCGCAGGGCGTCGCTATTATAGGAAATGACGCGCTCATCCCCTTGATACCGGGCCTGGTAGGTTCTGATGGAAGCCCCCTGCGCGCGTATGTCCCCGGTGAGGGGTTCCAAAACATCTAGAATACCCTTGTAGGAACTCCTAAGGGACCGTTCCATAGTTACCGCCTCTTCCGCGTCCAAGGCCCCGGAACGCCAGCGTTCCAGGGTATCGGCGCTCCCTTCCTGGAGGAGCCGGTCAAATTCCTGGCCCAACAGGGAAATTTGATGCATCTGCCGGGACGCCGCGTCCATAACCCGGTACTGAAGATAGTGCCCCGCCCGTTCTTCAACAACGGTTTGATCAAATACCGCCGCTTGGGGATGCCGCTCCTTATCCCTGAACCGGTTCCACAACTCAGCCATGCGGAGGCAGGGTTCCAAATGCCGGGAAACCTCATGAAATCCCGGCGCCGACTGGGGATACTCCTGGGCCTGTATCCGGTCCAAGGCCGCGGCGTAGGCTTTACGGGCCGCCTCGAAAAGGGCTTCCTCGATCCGGGGAAACAGGTCCTCCCAATAGGCGTTGATCAGGCCCACCATCCCCTCGTTCCGGGAATCCGCGGGGCCGAAGAGCAGCCGGGAGGCAAAGGATAAAAAAGACCGGTCCCCTTGAATTTTATCGGCATCCCGGAGGGTGATAAGTTCCTTATTATAGTAATCTCCGGTTGCCTCAAGCTCCGCTTGGATAGCGATTATCTGTTCCGCCTGGGCCGCCGCCTCCCGGCTCAGTTCCTCAATCCGCGCCAAGGGGGGAGCGTCCAGGGCGCTCTGCTGTTCCAGGGCGGCGCGGCTGCGGTTCAAGGGCTCGATCAGGGCGGTAAAAGCCTGGGTCCCGGCGGTAATCGCGCCGATCCCCCGCCGCACCTGGGATTCCACCGGTTCTCCATAGCCGGCTTGAAAAAAATCCGCCTGGTACATATCAAGCCCCCCGGCGTAATCCCCCATCGCGGCCCGGTAGTCCCCCTGGCTCTTGTGGGCCCGGGCCTTTGCCAGTATCTGTTCCAGCCGTTTCCGGTTTACCGCGAAATAGGCGATCTGCCGGACCCGGTCCAGGAAGTCCTGGGTTGTTGAATCCAGATTCGGCTCCATAGCCGCAATCCGGCTGCTCAAGTCCAGTATCTTTACCGAATTATCCGGCTCGGCCTCCAGCGCGTTCAGCAGTTCATGGGCCATCTCATAGTAGCGGTCCCGGGCCCGGACTATGCGCTGAAACCGGTCCTGGGCGGCCGGAAATTTATCGGGATTTTCCCGGGCGTATTGGGTCAACAGGGGTATCGCTTCATCATACTTTTTTTCCGCGATCAGGGCGTCCGCTTTGGCCAGGGCTTCATCCTGCTTGCCCCGGGGGAATACCGGAACGGCAAGGGCCAGGAGGAAGCATACAAAGGCCCAGGGCACGGAAAAACGCCCGTACCCGCGGAATATGGCGGTCATCTTACGGCATACCTGCTGACCCGCCGGTTCCCCCCGGGGTCCTGGCCCCGCTCAAAGGGGCCGGCGGCTGGGGGCTGGCCGCGGGGCGTTTATCCCCGGCCATCAAATTTTTTACGGCGGCGGGCTGTTTTCTTACCATATACCGATATAGTATAGTATTATACTATGCGCCTGTCCCAGAAACGGTTTTTTTTCACAGGCCCCCGGGGGTTTCCGGCCCGCGGCCCGCCGCCCCGTTATCCGGCATTCCGGCGCGGCGGCGGGCGCGGCCTTAAAACTATGGATAAGTCTTTTCTACCGCTTATTATGCTGATAGCCCTCATCGTTCATAGCCCCGCGTGGGATATGGACTCCGGCGCCTACGGCTCCCTCTTTGATAACCTTTCAGAAATTTTCGGCATAGACAGCAACGCGGGGCTGACCGCCTTTCCGGTACTCAATGTACCCATGGGCGGACGCTCGGAAGGCATGGCCGGGGCCTTCGCGGCGGTTTCGGACGACATCTCCTTTCTGGAATGGAACCCCGCGGGGTCTTCCATGCTGCCCTACACGGAACTGGCCTTTTTTCACAACAACTGGATTGCCGATACCAAGGTGGAAGGGGCCGCCTTTGCCTCCCGGTATAAGGACCTGGGATTCGCCGCGGGCGGCAAATGGCTGTACACCCCTTTTACGGAGTATAACCTCTACGGGGAACGGGTCTCCAAGGGCTACTATTCAGAAGCGGTGGGGATTTTAAACGCCTCCTATAATTTTTTTTCCGGCTACTACTTTTCCGGCGTTTCCGCGGGCCTTAACCTCAAGGGGGCCTTCCGGTTTATCCCTGACTTTTCAAATGAGCTGGGACAGGCCGCCGCCGGTTCCGGCAAGGAACAGTCCGCCGCTATGGTTATGGGGGACCTGGGGGTCCTTACCCGGTTTAATCTTCTCAAGGCCTATTATTCCCGGGACCGGAACGCCTCGGCGGCCCTGGTACTGCGGAATCTCGGCCCCCCCGCGCTGGGCGATCCCCTGCCCGCCACGGCGTCCATTGCCCTGGCCTACCGGCCCATACGGCCCATCCTGATTTCCGCGGACCTCTCAGCGCCCCTCAACCTGCTGGAAATAGGGCTCTCCGAATCCCCCTATGCGGCCTTCGGCCTTTCCGCAGCCGTTACCAGCTTCCTTTCCATGCGGGCCGGTTTTCTGGCAAAGGCCGGGGGGGTCCGGCTTGCCCTGGGAAGCGCCGTCTCCTTGAACCGCGTCGCCCTGGATATTAACTATACCCTGGACCTGATGACCCAGTTCACGCCCCTCAACCGGATCAGCCTGGGAGTCCGGTTTAATCTGGGGGATCAGGGACGGAAGGCCCGGTCGGATCAGGTGGACGAGCTGTACCTCTCAGGACTCCAGGCCTATGCGGAGAAACAGTATACCCAGGCAAAAACCCAATGGGAGGAAGCCCTGCGTTTGAATCCCCGGTTTGACCCGGCCCGGGAAGGGCTGGAAAATCTGCAATACGCCCAGGATGTGGAAAAACGGATTAAGGACATGGAGCTTCTCGATTTTTAACGTTCCACCTGCCGGGAAGCCCCTTGCGCGGGACGGGGGCGCCGCCCCCGGACCCCCTTAAAAAGTTTATATGCGCTGGCCGCTTATCCCCCGGTATGCTACACTACACTCAGCATGACCGCCTTTGAAACCCTACTGCAAAGATACCGTGATTTGGCTTTCTCCGAGCGGGATAAGGGTTATCGCTTTGAGCGCCTCATGCAAGCCTTCCTCAAAACCTACCGGCTTTATGATAATGAATTCCGTAACGTGTGGCTCTGGTCCGAATTCCCTTCCCGCAAGGATTTTGGCGGCAAGGACTCAGGCATTGACCTGGTAATCCGCACCCCATACGGCGGCTATTGGGCCGTTCAATGCAAATGCTATAAAGCCGACGCCCGTATCGACAAGCCCGCCGTTGACACCTTCCTGTCAACTTCAGGCAAAACTTTTTTTGACGTTGACGAACCCGGCAAGAAGGTCCGTTTTGAATACCGCCTCTGGATAGACACCACCTTGAAGGGATTTAATCAGGAGGCGGAAAACACCATAAAAGACCAGACCCCGCAAGTAGGAAAATTGGGCTATTATGATTTATTCAATGCCCCGGTAGATTGGGCGAAACTTGATAAGGGCATATCCGGCGAGGGCGCCGCCGCGCGGAAACACAGTCCCATGCCCCACCAGCAAACGGCCATAGACCGGGTACACGGATATTTCAAAGATCACGACCGGGGCAAACTCATCATGGCCTGCGGAACCGGAAAAACCTTTACCAGCCTCCGCATCGCCGAAAACGAAACCAAAAAAGACGGGCTCGTTTTATTCCTCGTTCCCTCAATCGCCCTCTTGGGCCAGACCCTGCGGGAATGGAAATTTCATTCAGTAAAATCCATATACCCGGTATGTATTTGTTCAGACTCGGGAGTAACAAAAGTCAAAGATGACATTGCGTCAGATTCATTAACCGGCCTTGCCCTGCCGGCATCTACGGACAAAAAGAACATAACCAAACAGTTTACCCTTGCCCGCCAGTCGCAGAAAAGAGACGGCGGCCTCATCGTGGTATTTTCGACGTACCAATCAATCGACGTAATTTCCGCGGTCCAGAAATCCATAAACCGCCAAAGCGGGGATTTTGTGTTCGACCTTATTATCTGTGACGAAGCCCACCGCACCACAGGCGTTACCCTTGCCGGGGCGGAAGAAAGCGCGTTTGTAAAAGTACATGACGACGCTTTCCTCAAATGCAAAACACGCATGTACATGACCGCCACGCCCCGTATCTATTCGGAAGCCGCCCAAAAGAAGGCCAAAGACGCCAGCGCGGAACTTTGCTCCATGGACGATACGGCCATGTACGGCGAGGAAATGTACCGTATCGGTTTCGGCGAAGCCGTAGATAAAAAATTGTTATCCGATTACAAGGTCATCGTTTTGACCATTGCCGAAAATCAGTTAAATGAAAAATTACAGGCTTCCATCGACGACAAAAACGTTGAAATAGAAGCCGAGGACGCGCTGAAAATTATCGGATGTATCAACGCCCTTTCAAAAAAATCATTGACCGACCAGGCCCTGTTTGAAGGCGTAGACCCCGCGCCCATGCGGAGCGCCGTGGCGTTCAATCAAAATATCGCCGTGTCCAAGGCAACCGCCGAGGCGTTTAACGATTGCCGGGAAGCGTACTTTTCAACTTTATCTGACGAGAAACGCACCGAAACCGTCAATGTCCGGGCAGACCATGTGGACGGCACAATGGGCGCGCAGATACGGGAAAGTAAACTTGCATGGCTTAAATCGGCGGACGCGGCAAAGCGGGAATGTCATATTCTCAACAATGTGCGCTGCCTTTCCGAAGGCGTAGATGTTCCAAGCCTTGATGCGGTTATGTTTCTTTCGGCGCGTAACAGCCAGATTGATGTGGTGCAGTCTGTGGGGCGCGTTATGCGGACCGCCCCCGGCAAAAACTACGGCTATATCATTATCCCCGTGGTAGTGCTGCCTGAAGCGGAACCGGAAAAAATACTCGCCTCCGACCGTTTCAAAGTAGTGTGGACGGTGTTAAACGCCCTTCGCGCCCATGACGACCGTTTTGACGCCACCATAAACAAAATAGAACTCAACAAGAAAAAACCTTCAAAAATCAGCGTAACCGGAACCAACATCGGCAGCGGCGCGGGTGATGACGACAGCGAAAGCGGGGCGGACGCCGGAGACGGCAAGAACGTCAAGAGCGAATTTGAAAAACAAATGGAGCTGGAATTCGCGCGATTTTCCGGCCTGGTATACGCAAAACTGGTGCAAAAATGCGGAACCCGCCGTTATTGGGAGCAATGGGCGGTGGACGTTGCCAAAATTGCCGAGCGGCATATTGAGCAGATAACCGGCATCGTAAAACACGAAAAAAGGGCCGCAGATGAATTCGAGCGCTATCTTTCCGGTTTGCGGAAAAACATCAATCCGTCGGTAACGGAACAGGAAGCGATAGAAATGCTGGCCCAGCATATCATCACCCAGCCTGTTTTTGAGGCGCTTTTTGAAGATTATTCCTTTGTTAAAAACAACACCGTTTCAAAATCCTTGCAGGGTATTATTGACATATTGAACGAGAAGACCCAAAAAGAGGATACCGAAAAACTGGAACGCTTTTACGTGTCGGTACAAAAACGGGCGGAGGACATAGACAACGCGGAGGCAAAGCAAAAAATCATCGTGGAGTTATACGACAAGTTTTTCCGTACCGCCTTCCCCAAGGTAACGGAGAAATTGGGCATTGTATACACGCCAATAGAAATCGTTGACTTTATCATTCACAGCGTGGAAGACGTTTTACAGAAAGAATTTTGCCGCGGCATGACCGATGAAAACGTCCATATCCTGGACCCCTTTACCGGAACCGGAACGTTTATCACCCGCCTCTTGCAGAGCGGTATTATCAAGCCCCAGGATATTGAACGGAAATATACCAAAGAATTACACGCCAACGAAATCGTGTTACTGGCGTATTATATCGCTTCCATCAACATTGAAAATGTGTACCATGACTTGTTGAAAATACATGAGCCGTATAATCCGGTTTTTTATGAGGAAGAAACAGTATACGCCGCGGACAGCGCAAACATGATTGACTTTCCAGCAAATGACAAGACCACAAAGAAAGGCAGGGCGTATACCGCTTTCCCCGGCATTTGCCTCACCGACACTTTCCAGTTAGGCGAAACCGGGGAAGGGGAAAACCTGTTCAGCGAAATTTTTCCGCAGAATTCCAAGCGGGTTTTGGAACAGAAGAAAACTCCCTTGCGGGTGATTATTGGAAACCCGCCGTATTCCATCGGGCAAAAATCCGCCAACGACAATGCCCAGAACCAGGCATACCCGAAACTGGAAATGCGAATAGCCGAAACATACGTTGCCGCTTCAGGAGCAAACCTAAACAAGTCGGCCTACGATACCTATATAAAAGCCTTTCGCTGGGCCTCCGACCGTCTCGACCCGGAACACGGCGGTATAATCGGCTTTGTTTCCAACGGCTCCTGGCTGGACAGCAACGGTCTTGACGGTTTCCGCAAGTGTCTGGAACGTGAATTTTCGTCGATTTATGTATACAATTTGAGGGGAAACCAGCGGACGTCGGGCGAATTATCCCGAAAAGAAGGCGGTAAAATTTTTGGTTCCGGCAGCAGAACGCCGGTGGCTATCACGATTTTGGTAAA
>JAITHL010000242.1 GCA_031279975.1 Treponema sp.
TTCCAAAACCCGGTTGGTTTCGGAACACGTCCTGCGGTTTCTCAGGCTAAAGCCTTATGAAACCGCGTTTTTAAGCGGAAGCTGTTCTGAAACTGAAGTTTCAGAACAGCTCTATTATAAAAGTATCGCCTTAAATAGTCGATAATGGGAGATAAGCCGATGGCAAATTGAGGATAAAGCATAGTGACGGTGTCCCATAAGGTTGCGTTAAGCCTTGTTATCGCGGTTTCTCTTTTTGTGGGCTTTACCATTCTCGCCTACCGGCGGTTCTTCGGCCTTATGGAAACCAGGTTCTATAATCCTTCGGTTATGCGGACCCTCAACCGGGAGATACATGGGGATGCCAAGACCATTGAGGCTTTTTTAGGGGAACTCCAAGACCGGTTTGCCGATTCCCTGCAAATACCCGCTGTACAGCGCAGTTTCCTGCCCAACCAAAGCGCGGAGGATATTTACGAGCGTTCCCGTTTATACGGCCTGCTTTTAGCGTCCCCAAGCGGGCTACAGGGGGCGCGGTTCATCGATGCCGGGGGCGTCCGGATTCACTATTCCACCTATGAAGCGGATATTCTGCGCCGGGACCGGACATCCATCGCCTACCGGAATTATCAGGCCGGACCGAATAACCTCCCCTATGAAACCGTGGCGGTTCCCAACCAGGGGCTTCCTAAAATAAGCGTAGACGCGGCGGGGGAAGGGTTTATTTTTTCCTTCCCTTTTTATGATTCCCATGGGGTGTACCGGGGGACCGCCCTATTTGCCCTTTCCGCCAAGGCGCTTGCCGATTGTTTAACCCTTCACGGGCGATTAAAAACCGGCGAGGGCATCGCGGTTTTGAACCCTCCGCCGGGCATGGTCGCCGGCCTTCCCGCCGGACGCCGGGAGGCCCTCATCCCTTTAATTACCCGTATCTGGAACAACGGGACCCTCGCCCTAACCCCGCTGGATTTAACCGAAGCCGGTTTAACCCTCAATCTCATCTCTTCCCAAACATCCCAGGGCGTCTATTGGGGCCGGCTGGTCGATGAGGCTCTTTTTGTTTTTCCCCTGGGTATGCGGTATATCCTCCTGGTCTCTTTCTTTTTTACTTCCTATTTAACGGTATTTCTCCTGCTTAATCTGCGGCAGGATGCCATGACCAGGGTAAAGGAACGGATTACAAGTCTCAAAGTTTCCCTAATCGCGGATTACCGAAACCGCCGGGGCGCGGTGGATTGGCGGCAATGGAGCCGGGAACTGGAACAGCGCCGGGAGGATCTGCGCCGGGACATCAAACAAAGCCTTAAACCTGTTAAACGGAACAAGAAGTTGGACCGCGATATCGACGTCTGCATTGATACCGCCTGGCATGAACTAACGGCGCTCATCAAATGCCATACGGAAGACCAGCTTGAACCCCTGGGCGAGACCCAGATTCAGGATATTGTAAACCGGGTACTCACCGCCTCCGCGCTCCGCCTTCCCGAAACGCCCGCGGCTTTGCCCCTGGAGGATACGGCGGGGGACGCGCTCACGGCGGTGGAACCGGCGGAAACGCTGGAAGATGCGGAACCGGTAGAGGAACTTGACGCGTGGGAGGAACTAGAAGAAGCGGAAGTCCTAGAGGAAGTTGATGATTGGGAAGAACTTGAAGCGCAGCCTGCGGCCAAAGCCCCGGAGACAACGCCGATAGCGGAGGAATCGGCGGCCAAAGCCCCAGAGACAACGCCAACGGCGGAAGAACTGGTAGTCGAAGCCCCGGAGATAACGCCAACGGCGGAAAATCCAGTGGCCAAAATCCCAGAGACAATGCCAACGGTAGAAGAACCGGCGGTCAAAGCCCCGGGGACAACGCTGATAGCGAAAAATCCGGTGGTCAAAGCCCTGGAGACAACACCGGCGGTGGAAAATCCGGCGGCCAAAGCTCCGGAGACAACGCCAGCGGTGGAAGAACCAGCGGCCAAAGCCCTGAAGACAGCGCCAACGGTAGAAGAACCGGCGGTCAAAGTCCTGGAGACAGCGCTAATGGCGGAGGAACCAGCGGCCAAAACCCCGGAGACAGCGCCGATAGCGGAAAATCCAGCAACCCAATCCCTGGAGACAGCGTTGGCGGTGGAAAAACCGGCGGCTCAAAACTTGGAGACAATGCCGATAGCGGAGGAACCGGCGGCTAAAGCCCCAGAGACAACGCCAGCGGTGGAAAATCCAGCGGCCAAAGTCCTGGAGACAGCGCCAATGGCGGAGGAACCGGCGGCCAAAACCCCGGAGACAACGCCAGCGGTGGAAGAGTCGGCAGTCGAAGTCCTGGAGACAGCGCCAATGGCGGAGGAACCGGCGGCCAAAGCCCCGGAGATAACGCCAGCGGTGGAAAATTCAGCGGCCAAAGTCTTGGAGACAGCGTTGGCGGTGGAAAAACCGGCGGCTCAAAACTTGGAGACAATGCCGATAGCGGAGGAACCGGCGGCTAAAGCCCCAGAGACAACGCCAACGGCGGAAAATCCAGTGGCCAAAACCCCGGAGACAACCCCAACGGTGGAAGAACCAGCAGCCAAAACCCCGGAGACAACCCCAGCGGTGGAAGAACCAGTAGCCAAAACCCCGGAGACAACCCCAGCGGTGAAAGAACCGGCGGTTAAAGCTCTGAAGACAACACCGGCGGTGGAAGAACCAGCGGCCAAAGCTCTGAAGACAACACCGGCGGTGGAAGAACCGGCGGCTAAAGCCCTGAAGACGAAGCCGGCGGCGGAAACCCTAAACGAACCGGGAGACGGTCTGGAGGAACTGGAACCCTTGGAAGAAGCGGACCGGTCCACCGCGGCGGCGGATGCGCTTACGGCTCCGCCGTTAAGCCGTCTAAACGCCTTGGCAAGCCAAATTAAGTTTGCCCCCGCGCCGGAATTTGAATCCGTTGAAGAATTACCCCTATTGGGTTTGGAGATTGTTTCCCCCTTTAGGGATTTATATTCAGAATTGGATGAACAGGGCGTAAAGATCGACAATTCTGAAGAATTGCTTCCTGAAGAAATGGAAGCGCTAGAACTTGAGGAAGAATCCGGCGGCTTGCGGCTGGATCAAGGAGAACCGGCACGGCCCGATACGCGGGACGCCGGGGATGAATGGAAAAAAAAAACGTTTCTCCATGGTTAAATACGAGAGTTGAGGGAGGTAAACTCATGGAAACCCAATTGGAAAGCATTAACTGGATTATCGAATCCCAAGACGGTATGGCCTTTATTAATAAAGCGGCCCTTTTCCCGGATAAAAAAACCATAGCGTCCTTGAATCCGGATTTTAAAAGCCTGGTTGATTCAGTGTTGTACCGGAAAGAATCAAGATTAACCGGGATATAAAACCGGAATGATGGTTCCTTGTTCGCGGCGCTTGCGGACAAGGAAAAACCGCTGTTTCCTTTTGCGCAAGTAGTTACACAAAAAACAGAAGGCGCAAGTCCGCATAAACTCACGCCTCCCGCGCCGATCTTAGTTAAATGCTGTTGAGGACTACACCCGCCGACAAATCCCTCCTAGACACTTTCCGCCAATTGGAGAGACGGCCTTCTTTTTCGGGAAGGCGGATACTTCCGCCTCTAATTCAGCAGGCCCCAGGGATTCACGGTTACGCCGTTTTTATACACCGTAAAATGCAGATGGGGGCCGGTGCTGAGGCCGGTGCTTCCCACATCGCCGATACGGTCGCCGGCTTTTACATAGGCGCCGGATTTAACCCGGATGATGCTCATGTGGCCATAGAGCGTTTTATAGCCCGAATGATGGGTAATAACCACATGATTGCCGGTGGACTCATTATACCCCACCGAACTGACCCGTCCGCCCATCGCCGACTTGATGGGGGTCCCCATGGGCGCGGCAATATCTATTCCCGTATGGAATTGCCGCCGCTTTGTAAAGGGATTAGAACGGTAGCCGTAGAGGGAAGTAATATACCCCCGCAAGGGCCAAACAAACAGATCGCCGTTTATTTCCTGGAGGTCCATCGCGTCTAAACGGGCGCCGGGAATAAACAGGGTTGAGCTACTGTTCACCTGGTTGGAAAAAAGCTCGTTTACCGTTTGAATCACCGGGATTTCCACCTGATACTTCTTGGCTATCCGATCCAGCGTATCCCCTTTCTTTACGGTATACAGAATACCGTCCTGGTTGGGCACGTTGAGAATCTGGCCTATCTGAAGGGAACGGGAATTACGGATAGTATTGATCGATATGATGGTGTCCTGGTTCAGCCCAAAGTTTCCGGCAATCCGCCCGATAGTATCTCCAGGGCCTATTTTATAGGAAGTGTAGAGTAAGACCTGGGGCTTTGAATATTCCAGCGGCTCAGGAATCCCGCCAAAGGGCGCTCCGCCGGACTCAGCCGGCTCAAAATTGACCGGCATCGCGGCGTCTAAATAGGTCATCCCCATACCGCCCTCATCAGCGTCCCCGGCTTCCTCTGTATAGGTTAGAACCGTTTCTGCTTCCTGGGGAAACTCCGGGGTTTTTACCTGCTGGTTTAGGGGAATACGGTTTAGGGAAACCATTCCAAGGATCATGGCGTAGATCATAGCCAGGCGCAGTACCTGCTGGGGGGTAACGAGTTTTAGGAGCGGCGACAGGTCCCGTAAGCCGGCGGACAGGCGGGCCGGCGCCCGCTTGAGCGTTTGAAACGCATCCTCAAAGGGCGAAGGGTTCCACCTGGGGAGGGGAAGATAATAGTTCCGCCGTAAGGGCCGCATCTCAGGCCGGCTAACCCCTTCGATAATATTAAAAATATCCGACCGGATATTTTGGAAAGTCCGCATCAATCTTAATGCCAGGGGATGGGCGCATACCCTATACATTGCGCGCTTCACCCGGTTCCACCCAGCCCTTACAAAACGCCATTCCCCGGGAAGGCATCCCTGCCGGTTCTTAAACCGCGCAATATCCCGGATCATGGCGGTTTGGTTTCTTTTAGCCGCCGGGAAACAAAGGACGCTCCGGGCCGGGCCGGATGAATGATAAAAGAGTCTATATAATTGGGATATCGGTATCATGGCATCCACACGCTCCCTGTTCAATGTTCTAAAACGCATTACAAGCCCACTTCTCTTCATGGTATGGAATCGAGTTATATTACCATAATATATCGGATTCTTTATTATGGCAATGAAGAAAATTTGATAAAAACGCAAAATTTTAATTTTTTTCTGGGGGATATAACGATTTGATCCGCCTTCCCTAGACGCCTGGGGCCGCACCGGTTCAATCCCCCTCTTGTTCGAGCCGGATAAGGATATCCCGAATTTCCGCGGCCCGTTCGTAATCTTCCACCGCCACCGCGCTGTTCAGCTCCGATAAGAGGTTTTCCCGTTTGGACTTTTTTTTCTGGAGCGGTACCGGGCCCAGGGCGTTCCCGATTAGTATATCCGCCGGAATTCCCGCCTCAGATACAATAGCCTCGCTTATCAGAATGGGGCGCTTCCGGCGGACCGCCAAAGCCAGCGCGTCGGAGGGGCGGGAATCCATAATCAAGACATCCGGACTGTGCTTTTGGCTCATGATCAGCTGGGCATAAAAGGTGGCGTCCTTCAGTTCATGAATGAGCACCCGCAACACATCCAGCCCCACCCGGCTCATCAGGGCCAGCAGTAAATCGTGGGTAAGGGGCCGGGGAACCGTTAAACCGCCCAGGCCGGCTAAAATAGCCTGTACTTCCAAAGGGCCGATACAAATGGGAACCGAAACGTCCCGGTTCAAGGGCCGCAAAAAAACCACATACCCCTGTTCGATACGGGTAATGGTCCAAATTTCCGCCTCTACCAACACCACAGCCACCTGCCTTTTTAGCGTTACCGCGGCGGGGAGGGCGCGATAACGCAGCCGCCGCATTATGCGGCGGCGCCTTCGGGAACCGCTGATTAACTTGACGCCGGACCCCAGGTCCGCAATCAGCGGTTCCCGCGAACCTATAGTTCGATGTATTTGCTCGCTTCGTTGCGTAAATACCGCATTAAGGAGGCGCCGTTTACGGGCCTTCAATCCGAATTCCCGGTTGCATAAATCAGCGCCGCCTTAGCGGAGCAGGCCGGCGATACCGCCCAAAAGCGTTTGGGCCTCCGCGCTCCGCTCCGGCTCATCGCGCCCGCCGCCATAGGAAGCGAAGGACCTTTGGGCCTCATCCACCAGGGCGTCTCCCCAGGAGCGGGCTTCGGTTAAAATGTCCTGGGATTCCAGCGCCTGAATCAGCTCCTCGACTTCGGGAACCCCGGCCCCCCCGGACCGGGCGGCCGCAAAACACCGTTCCACCAGGGGCCGTCCGCCGGGATTTTTACGCAAAAAAAGCAGTATGGGAAGGCTTTTCTTGCCCTCCACCAGATCATCCCCCCGCTTTTTCCCCGGATTCCCGGTGGTCAAGTTCTTCACGTCATCGAGAATCTGGAAGCCCACCCCTAGTTTTTCCGCGGCTTCCCCCCATACCCGCAGGGCTTGTTCGCAAGAAGCCGCTTGGTTTACCGGAAACCGGGCATAGGCGGCGTATACCCCCAGATGGGCCGCGAGCCGGGCAAGGGAACCGGTCTTGAGCCGGCACATCAGGGTATATTCCTCCAGGCCGGGCAGGGCCGCTCTATGCCGGTGCCAGTGGATATCCATGGCCTGTCCCAGGTGGAGCCGCCGCAACTGTTCCCCCCAGCAGGCATAGACGCGGTTCTTCCATTCCCCAGGGGCGTCCCATCCGTCAATACAGGAAAGGGGAAGAAAATAGAGGAAGGAGCCCCCGTTGATGGCCGAATCGACCCCATGGATCAGATGAACCGCCGGTTTTCCCCGGCGTTCATCCGCGTTGTCTTCAATATCATCATGGATCAGGCTGGCGTTATGGGGCAGTTCTATCAGAGGCGTCAGCGGCAGGGCCGCGTCGCCCCCACCAAGGCGTTCACAGATCAGGGTCATCAACAGGGGCCGCCACCGTTTCCCGCCCCGGGCAAGAATATCCCGGCCTGGCTCCAACAGGGGGCCGGTACACGCCGGGAACCAGGGGCCGTCCAGGTCCGGAAAGGTCTTGGCAATCCATAACGCGCCGGGATTTTCAGGCAGGGCTTCGGCTAACCGAGCCTCAATTTTTGCTATCCGCTGGATAAACCGCGCATCCATGGTTATTATGTACCATAAAGGAAGGGGTCTTGTCAAAGTATGCGCAGCCGGATCATTGGTCGTTGAAAGCCCGGCGGGAGGGTTATCCCGCCCGTTCGGTGTATAAGCTCCAAGAACTGGATGAAAAATTCCAGCTCCTGGCGAAACCCCGGGGGAAAGGCCCGCGGCCTCCGGCCTCATTCCGGGTCCTGGACTTGGGGGCCGCGCCGGGAAGCTGGAGCCTCTATGTGCTGCGGAACCCGCGTTTCCAGGGGAGCCTGGTCGCGGCGGACCTGGCCCCCCTGTCCCGCGGCTATGACCGGGGGCTCTTTGCTAGGGATAATTTTTTCTTTATCCAGGGGGATATTACCAACCGCAAGGTCCGGGAACTCCTCCAGGCGCGGGGGCCCTATCAGGTGATCTTAAGCGACGCCGCGCCGGCAACCACGGGAAACCGGACAGTGGATGTCCTGCAATCCCTGGCCTTGGCGGAAGCGGTTTTGGCATACGCCGAAGCGTGCCTGGCGTCCGGGGGCAACCTGGCCGTTAAAATCTTCCAAGGCGAGGGGACTGACGCGGCGTTGAAACATATCCGCTCCCGCTTTGCCGCCGGGCGGAGCTTTAAACCCCGGGCGTGCCGGAAGGATTCCTTTGAGACCTATTTGGTCGGCCTCGACAAGCGCCCCATGGTCAGTCCTTGAACTGCCGGTAGTAGGACCGGAGGGCCGCATCCCGGTCCGGACCGGGAATACGTTCGATAAGATACTTTATAGTCCGGCCTCCCACGAGCATCCCGTCCTTGCGGTACATCCAGTCCGTAATAGCGTCCCCCCAAAAGGGAAGGCGGTCCCCCGCTTTGAGGCCGCTTACATACCGGGGCTGATTCAGGAGGGTCCCATAATACCGGCCTGACTGATAGGTAATATCCCCCAGCCAAAGATGTTCATACCGGAAACCGCTTCCCGGATCCGCGCTGAAGGGATATTTTACCTGGAACCGCGTTTCCCCCGGCTCTGGGTGTTGCAACTTGCGGATAAAAGCGGGAAAGGTCTGGTGGGCCTCCAGTATGGCGCGGCCCAATTCCGCGTCAATTTCCTCTACCGGCAGGGTATAGTTCCCCCGTTCCGCGTCTTTTCCGCAGGAACCAAGCCCAAACGCCAAAAGCAGATACACAATCTTTTTAACCATGCTAGTTCTGGAATACTAGCAAAAAGCCGGCCAAGGGCCAAGTATTTTACCATGCCGTGACGCGGGAACGCTTTCCCCGCAGCCTATAAAAAAAGCCCCCCGGGAAAAGGAGGTGAGGAAACCCGGGAGGCAACTGATACGGGAAGCGTCCTGCCTGATGCGCTGCCGCCTGCTTGAAAAGCCGTGGTAAGTACGCCGTAGTATCAGTAACACTTATAAACATAGCTGTTTTTTCCGCCAAAATCAAGGCGAGGGGGGAGAAAATATGATGTTTTTAGTAATGTATTCCCGGAATTCGTTAAAAAATACCCTGGGGAACCGCTGATTGCGGACCTTCGGTCCGAATCCAAGCAAGGATGCGGACTATAGTCCGAAATCATCGCCTCTTAACCGTTTTTGCGTAATAAAACGGGCAAATACAGAGGGCAACACGGATTAAATCCAATGTATCAAAGGGGTTCACGGATTGCGAACCTTCGGTTCGACACGGATTTTTACGGATTAGAAGGTTTTCGTCGCCGGAAATCCGCGCAACCTGTGGACCGTGTTAAAAATTCCGGTTTAATCAGCCCTTCCCTACAGGGCCAGCGCGCTATGATTTCTAATTTCTTATAATATAAGGAATTAGCTTACACGCATTTTTCAGGGCTGAAATCGTAACTCTTTACAACATAAAGAGTTAGCATGGCGTTATGTATTAATTTCCCTAATTTCACGAAAAAACGCCTTGACATTTTGTAGCATTTTACGTAATTCTTTGTCAATCCCGGCGCTTCTCCGCAACGGCCTAATGCGGCCCTCCAAAAAACGTCTTGCCCCGCCTTGTTTTAACTGCCAAATCTCACTGACAGTGTTGCGAGTAGCAACACC
>JAITHL010000244.1 GCA_031279975.1 Treponema sp.
GTGTTCCAAAACCCGGTTGGTTTCGGAACACGTCCTGCGGTTTCTCAGGCTAAAGCCTTATGAAACCGCGTTTTTAAGCGGAAGCTGTTCTGAAACTGAAGTTTCAGAACAGCTCTAATATATTTGAGCGCGCGGTATCCCGCTGTCTCATCCGTTATATTGATCCCGGTATATAGGCAATCGAAATCTTACCCGTCGCCGGATTCGTCCGCGTCTCGCAGCGCACGCCGTATATCTGGTAAATATTTTCAGGCGTAAAAACTTCTTCCGGACTGCCGCTTAACACAACCATTCCTTCCTTCAAAACATACACGCGGTCGCAGTAGAGCGCCGCCATGTTAAGGTCGTGTATCGCCGAAAGAACCGTTACCCCGAGCCGCCGGACAAAATCAAATATTTGCAGCTGATAACTTATATCAAGATGATTAGTCGGCTCGTCAAGGATAAGAAAGTCCGCTTCCTGGGCGATAACGCGGGCGATAAGCGCGCGCTGTTTTTCGCCGCCTGAAAGATGGCGGTAGTCGCGCTTTGCCATTGTTTCCATGCCCATGTGTTCCAGGGCGTGACGCACAATAGCGGCGTCTTCTTTTGTGTCTATGTCAAATAATCTTTTATGCGGACTGCGCCCCATAGCCACAACTTCGTCAACCAAAAAATCAAAGGACGCTTCGTTCTCCTGCCTCACAACGCCGATTTTCTTTGCCGCTTCGCGGTGGTTCAGCGTAAAAAGATTTCCGCCGTCAAAAATAACAGCGCCTTCGTCCGGGATAAGGGCGCGGTAGAGATTTTTCAACACCGTCGACTTGCCGCTTCCGTTCGGGCCGATAAGCCCCACAAACTCGCCTTTTTTCACAAACAGCGATATATCCGAAATTGTTTTTTTACCGGTATACGAAAATGAGATATGATCAAGACTCAAACGTATTTCAGCCATGCCGCACTCCTCTTTTAGCGTTACCGCCTGAGCGATAACGCCTCGCTTATTTCCTCGGCGGCGTTTTTTAATGCCGCGCATTCATTATCAAGCGTTTTTATCCGGGACTGAATAGGTTTACTGCCCGTATGCTGGCCTGATTGTGATTGTTCAAGTATCAGATGCCGCTCATCCTCCATGTTTTCAAGATTTCCCCGCGTTTTCCGCAATAGCTCCTCAAGTTCAGCGGCGCTCATAGCTCTGTAGTCATTCGCCATAAATACCCCCTATTCGGCGGCTAGAATCTTTTTAGTTGTTATAATATGGGTCTGCCATGAAAGGCGCATACTGATCCTATGGGTAAACCGTATGACGCTTTTCCCTTCAAATGGTATAAATTTAGCGCGGAGATAGCTTGCGAGCATTTCTTGCTGATCATTAGTCTCCGCGCTGTAACGGCGCGCGTAGATTTCAAAAATCTCGTTGAAGGTCTTGTAAACCAGCCGGACGTTCTTCCGCTCTATTTTAACATCCGGGTAAATACGCATACCGTAGAGAAGGTTAAAAATAATGCTGCTCTCGGGAACAGGATAATGTTTTTTTCCGTAGAGCAGCGGGCTTAACGCGACGGCGTCCTCGTCAAACGACTGCAGCCCGACATGCCAATATAACACAATGTTATTTGTGGAAACACGGATCATTTTTTCTATGCTTTGTTTTAGGTCGAGCATTCCCAGGGAAAAGGCCGCGAAACAGAGGTCGTAGGGCGCTTCCAAATCCGGATCAACCGCGACGTCTTCCCAGCGTTTAGGAATAAGGCGGATATTTTCCGCCCCCGCAAGCGCGAGGCGGTCCCTAAAAACCTCAATCATGCCCGGCGCGGGCTCAACCGCGGTTACATGGGAAACTTTTTTGGAAAGCGGAATGGCGATAGCGCCGGGACCCGCGCCAATATCCAATACCCGGGATTCAAACTTTACCATTCTAGAAAGTTCGGCAACCCGTTTTTTCGTGCTGGGGCTTGCTATAAAAGAATTCAAATAATTCTTTGCCGCCTCTTTATCCGCCCAGGCCGTCCAACATTCGCCGCCGCCGCCTGAATCAATATTTTTTTGCTGGGCGTCCATCCATACCCCGTTCCAGTCTATACCGTTTAACACGTCCATACCCGATCCTTTATTTTTCCCGCGTTTTGCGTTTAAGCAAAAAGATAAAAAGCGGCCCCCCTAGTATCGCGGTAAGAATTCCCACAGGCAGTTCTTCCGGCGCGATGACCGTCCGCGCCGCGACATCGACCCATACAACGAGGATGCCGCCGCCGAGCGCGGCAACCGGCAGCACTTTTTTGTGATCCGACCCAATTAAAAGCCGCGTAAAATGGGGAACCATAAGGCCGACAAAACCAATCGTGCCGCTTACCGATATGGTAACTCCCGCCATAAGGCTTGCGATAACCACCAGCATTTTTTGCGTTCTTTGCGCATTTACGCCGAGGGCGCCCGCGCTTTCTTCCCCCAGGAGCAGAAGGTTGAGCGCGCGGTAATTGGCCAAAAGAACGGCGGTACAAATCAAAAGTATTACGAGCGGCAAGGCGAGGTAGGCCCAGCGCGCTCCCGCAAGGCTTCCGGCCATCCAGAATTCGGCGTTATGCAGCCCCAGCGCGTTAGGGGCGCTTAACGTGATGACCCGCGTTACGCCGTCCATTATCATCGAGACAGCCACGCCGGACAGTAATAGTTGCGTAATATTGATTCTGCCCCGCGTCCGGGAAATAGCGTATACAAAGATGATAGTAAGCGCCGCCCCTATAAACGCGCTTATTGAAAGCGAATACCGTCCTAAAAAGGCAAACGCGCCGAAAAGCATCCCGATAGTCGCCGTAGCCGCGGCGCCGGAGGAAACGCCGAGGATGAACGGGTCGGCCAGTTGGTTGCGGACCAGCGCCTGCATGGTAACGCCGGTTACGGCAAGTGACGCGCCGGCGATAAAGCCCAGAAGCACGCGGGGAAGGCGGAGTCCTATGACGATATTTTCCTGTAATTGCGTCCAATCACGGGGAATATATTCCCGGATGCCGGGGATACGGTTGAGGATAATTTGAGCGGCCGCGCCGGGCGGAACAAAAACCGGCCCCAGCCCCGCGCCGAAAAGCAATGAAAAGAAAGCCGCCCCTCCCAAAAGGGCGGCAATAACGCCCATACGGGGCTTTTCGCGGTTAAAAATCCCGCGTAAATAGCGTCTAATCACGGAGATACCCCTTCACGCCATCCGGCGTGACCTGTACAGACATTGTTTGCCTGGTTTTAGGAGTTCATCTCCGTTGTTATTCCGTCGTGGAATGACTCAAATACAGAGCGGCGCGGTTTTACGCCGGCGCGTTCCAGTACAGAACGATAGGCCCTTCAAGGCTTACGCAAAACGGATTCGTCCGTTCCGCTCCACCCTACACCCGATCCCGCTTTTTTGTCAAGCGGGCGGGCCTTCCCCTATAAAATTTTATACAAAGCCGCCCGCCCCAAGGGGGAAGTCAAAACGTATAACCCCTGGCCTTCCAATAATGCCAATCTTTCACGGCCCTTGCCGTAGCCCCCTCTTCCTCCACCGGCAAAAGCTGTTCCAGTGGAACGCCGAAGGAGCGGTTACGCCATTCAACCAGTACCAGCATATCGCCGTAACAGCGTTCAGAATCGGCCATTCCCCGGACCATTAGGGTCTCATGCTTTCTTAAGGGCGATTCGGCCATTTCCCTAAGGCATTTCGCTTTGAAGGGAAAATTGAGCGTATCTTCCAAGTAGGCGAACCAGCTCATGGCGCGTTCCGTTTCGTCATAGGCGTCCACCACGATTTCATTAATAATTCTTTCTTCCCGGTCTTGCTCGGTTTCCGCGGTTATTTTCCCGTGCCCTTCCCTTGCCATTATGCCTCCTTACCGGCGTTTAAAACCCCTTTGTCAACAAATCTGCGGGGGCCATGCCCCCGCAACGCCCCCGCCGGGGGCCTCAGTGCCCCCCGGTCCCCCGTAAGTTGTTGGCGGAAGGCCAATTTTTTATTCCCATTCGATGGTGGCCGGCGGTTTGGAGCTTATGTCGTAGGTTACCCGGCCAATGGCTTTGACGTTGTTGGTGATCAGGGCCGCTATTTCCAATAGGTCCTTCATGGGAAAGGGATAAACATCGGCGGTCATGCCGTCGGCGCTGACAACGGCCCGCAAGGCCAGGACCCAGCCGTACTTGCGGGCGTCCCCGGCGACCCCGACAGACCGGATGGGGAGCAGCACCCCAAAGGCTTGCCAGATAGCGTCGTAAAGGCGGCGGCGTTTCAATTCTTCCAGGTAGAGCGCGTCCGCCTCCCGGAGAACGGCGCATTTCTCCTTGGTTACTTCCCCCAGGATGCGGACCGCCAAGCCCGGGCCGGGAAAGGGGTGGCGGCGGACCGCCGCCGCATCAAGGCCCAGGACCCGGCCCAGGGCCCGGACTTCATCCTTGTAGAGCCGGTCCAGGGGCTCGATGAGCCGGCCCGAACGGCGCTTGGCTTCCACCAGGGGGCTTGCCACATTGTGATGGCTCTTGATCACCTGGGCCTTCCGCCCTACCCCCTTGCCGCTTTCAATGAGGTCCGTATAGAGCGTACCCTGGGCGAGGAAGCAGTCCTCCGGGAGGCCCAGCCGGGCGGCTTCCCGTTCCTGTATCGTGATAAAGAGGTCCCCAATGGCCTTCCGCTTGGCCTCAGGATCCTCTAGGCCCTGGAGGGCGTCAAGGAATGCGTCTTCGCGCTGGATGATATGGACCCGCCGGGCGCCTGAGCGTTCCAGCGCGGCGCTTACGGTTTGGGTTTCATCCTTGCGCATGAGGCCGGTATCTATATACAACAGATGCACCTGGTCCGGGTCCAGGACCTGTAAGAGGAGCGCCGCGGCAACGGTGGAATCCACCCCCCCGGATACCAGGAGCAGCACCGGATTAGCCCCCACCCGGCGCGGCAGGGAACCCCGCAGGCCCTCCAGGTAGCGTTCCATGGTCCAGCCCCCCTTGCAGCGGCAGACCCCAAAGACAAAGGCCGCCAGGATTTCCACCCCCCGCTGGCAATGGCTTACTTCAGGGTGAAATTGCAGGCCGAACCAGCGCTGGGTTTCATGGATGAGCACCGCCGGGAGGCCGGTAACGCTCCTGCCGTATTCCCGGAATCCCGGCGCCCGCTGGATTATGCTGTCCCCATGGCTCATCCAGGCGGTAAAGGTACAGGATTGCAGCCCCGGACTGGGGAAGGCAGGCGCCGCTTGCAGGGCGCTGAGGGAAAGGGCGGGATCGAAGCCCGCTAAGAAACGCCCGGCGGCTTCGCTAAAGGAGGCGGTATCCGCTGGGAAGGTTACGTCCACCGCCATGCCGCCGTATTCCCGCGCCGCCAAGGCCGCGACCGTTCCGCCCTGATCCTGGGTCATGCGCTGGATGCCGTAGCAGATACCCAGGAGGGGCAGGCCGCATTGGTATATCCGCGGATCCGGAACCGCCCCCGCCGGAGTATAAACCGATTCCGGGGAACCGGACAGGATGATTCCCCGGACCGCCGTTTCCCCGGAGAGCAGCGCCCCCAGGTCCGCGTCTCCGGGAACCAGCTCGGCGTACACCCCCAAATCCCGGACGCGCCGCCCGATAAGCTGGGCGGTTTGGCCGCCGAAATCCAGGACAAGGATGGTATCCCCCGGGGGGGCGCTCATTTGATCCACGGGCTTTTCCTGATTATCGTTTCCTTTCTATCGCAGCCGACGGAAACAATAGTGATGGGGGTTTCACAGTACCGTTCAATGAATTTGATGTATTCCATGGCCGCCGCTGGAAAGTCTTCATAGGTAAGGGCCTGGGAAAGGGGCTGTTTCCAGCCCCGGAAAGCGCGGAGCACCGGTTTGGCCTGGTTCAGCGCCTCGATGGAGGCGGGAAAATTCTCTACCATTTTATCCCCAATGCGATAGGCGATGCAGGCGTTGATCTCCTCAAAGGTATCGTACACATCCAGGTGGGTCATCACCAGGGAATCGATGGAGTTGGTCAAACAGGCGTACCGCAGGGCCACCAGGTCCAGGTAGCCGCACCGCCGGGGCCGCCCGGTGGTTACCCCGTATTCCCGCCCGGTTTCCCGGATAAAGCGGCACAGGGCGTCCTCGGAGCGGGGATCAAACTCGCTGGGAAAGGGGCCGTTCCCCACCCGGGTTGTATAGGCCTTACAGACCCCAAGCACCGTATCCAGCCGCCGGGGGCCCACGCAGCCCCCCACCGCGGCGCCGGCGGCGCAGGACATGCCGCTGGATACATAGGGATAGGTCCCCAAATCAAGATCGAGCAGGGCCCCCTGGGCGCCCTCAAAGAGGACCTGGGCGTTCTGGTGGTGCATCAGAAAAACCGCCAAATCAACGGCCATGGACGCAAGCCGCTCCCGGTAGGGCTCCAGGAAGCGGCGGTCCTGGCCGTCAAGCTCCTCCAGCTTCTCCTCCCAGGCAAGGTCCGCGATACGGATGCCGTCCCGGTCGCTCTTCATGGAATAGGTAATCCCTATGCCCCGGCCCGTGGTGCCGATGGGCTTCTTCCGCGCCCGGTCCCGTTCCGTATCGATCTGAATATACCGGGGCAGCACGAGGTGCGCCCGGTCGGAGATAAAGACCCGCCCGGTAGTATCGATCCCCCGGTCCTGAAGCATGGCCAGCTCATTGAACAGGGCCACCGGATCGATCACCATGCCCGCGCCCAGGATGACCATCTTATCAGGATAGAGTATCCCCGCGGGGATAAGATGCAGGGCGTACTGTTCATCCCCGATAACGATGGTGTGCCCCGCGTTGGCCCCGCCGGAAAACCGCACGATAATCTGGGCTTCCTTTGCCAGATAATCCACGATCTTCCCCTTCCCCTCATCGCCCCATTGGGCGCCGATTACCACCACATTCACGCGCTGTCCTCCCCGCCGGTCCGGTTACGGGCTCTCCTGAGCCCACTTGAAGGTCCGGACGCAGCCGTCAAAAAGACCGGCGTATTTTTCCCCGCCGGCGGGGGAGCTTGAACAGACGATGATCATCATGACGGCCCCTTCCTGGTCCGGCAGAAAATAGAGCCTTTGTTGAATTGCCTGGCTGGTATGGGGGTCCCTGCCCTGGAATATGATATATTCTCCCTGGATTCCCTGGTCCGTGCGGAAGGAGTCCCGCCGGAGCAGCTCAAAATCAGATAAAACCCGCTCCCCGATAAGGCTGTCCAGGGAACTATCCACAAAGGCGGTTACCGGTCCGGAGTAGGGTTCATCCACAAAGGCAATATTGGCGGTGAAACCCGCTTCCTCAGGCCCCTTGATGAATTGGTAGGGCGAATAATCCCCTGACGCGGCGCTCCATGCGTCAGGGACGGCTATAGAAAAGCCCCCCTTTGCTTCCCGGTATTCCCCGTTCTGGAACGCCGGCCTTTCAAGCGCCGCCCGCGCCTCAGCCCCTTCACCGGCCTTCGCCGGATCGCCCTTGGGAACCCCGGCCAAAGGCAGGCCCCGGTTATCCCGTCCGGCGGCGGCCTGGGGTTCCGAGGCGCAGGCGATCAGCACTAAGCACGCCGAAACAAGCGGCGCAAACCGGATAATACGTTTCACGGGGGCACTATACCCCTCCGCTTTTGCTTTGTCAACGGAGCGGGCGGGGAAGCCTCCCCCTACGGGCGCTGCGCGGCAGCGCCCTACCCCCTCTGCGGGGGTTCCACCCCCGCAACGCCCCCGCCGGGGGGCCGAAAGGCCCCCGGTCCCCCCTAAAAAATTTCTTGACGGGATAAATTTGACCGTGCTACCATAAATGACAGGGTTGCTTCATAGTAGATTTTGGAACAGCCTCAAATGAGGCGGCCCGTAAAGCTGTTATAGAAAAGAGGAGGTTTCTTTGAACATTATTGTGCCTATTAAACAGGTGCCGGAAAGCAGCAACGTAAAGATGGACCCCGTTACCGGCACGGTCATCAGGGCGGGGATTGAAACAGTGGTAAATCCCCTGGACCTTTACGCGCTGGAGGCGGCCTTGCAATTGAAAGAACGGTACGGAGGAAGCGTTACCGCTGTTTCCATGGGCCCGCCCCAGGCCATACGGGTATTGAAAGAAGCCGTCGCCATGGGCTGCGACGGCGCGGCATTGGTATCCGATAAAAAATTCGGCGGCGCCGATACGCACGCGACCTCCTACACCCTTTCCCAGGCTGTCCGCGCTATCGGCGGTTTTGACCTGATCATAACCGGCGAGCGGGCAACCGACGGCGATACCGCCCAAGTGGGACCCGGAATCGCCGCCTGGCTCGATCTGCCCCTGGCAACCTATGTGGCGAAGATCGCCGGGGTGCGGGACCGGCGCATCCAGGTGGAACGGCTGGTGGAGGAGGGCTACCAGATACTCTCCGCGCCCCTGCCCTGCCTTATATCCGTGGTAAAAGAGGTGGCCACCCCCCGGCTTCCCACGCTGGACGGCAAAATCCGGGCCATGGGCTTGCAATACCCGGTGTACTCAACGGAAAACCTGGACCTCAGCGCCGGCTACCTGGGGCTCAAGGGGTCCCCCACCAAGGTTGTCAAGATTAATACGCCGAAAATCACCCGGAGCGGCACGATCATGGCCGTCAACGACGACCTTACCCTGAACGCGGCGGTGGACGCGGTTATCAACCTGCTTGAATCAAAAGGAGCGCTGCCATGAGTGAAACAAAAAACGCCGTATGGACCATGGCGGAACAGTTTGAGGGAAGGCTGAAGGGCGTTTCTTTTGAGCTGCTTTCCCGGGGGCGGAAGCTGGCGGATAAGCTGGGGGTTTCCCTGGTTTCCATCCTTATCGGCGACGCCGTGCAAGACGGAGACTTGGAACAGCTCATCAAACAGGGCGCCGACCAGGTGTACGCCGTGCAGGACCCGAAGCTCGCCTATTTTGTGTGCGAGCCCTACGCGATGGTCCTTGAAAAACTCATCAAGGATTTCCAGCCCTCGATAATCCTCGCGGCGGCCACCAGTTCGGGGAGAACCCTTATGCCCTACACCGCGATACGGACCCACACCGGCCTCACCGCGGACTGCACGGAGCTTGATATTGAAGAGGGTACGGGGAACCTGCTCCAGACCAGGCCGGCCATCGGCGGCAATATCATGGCCACCATCAAAACCCCGGACCACCGGCCCCAGCTTGCCACGGTGCGGCCCAAGTCTTCCCGGCCCCTCAGCGCGGACAGCTCCCGCCGGGGGGAGATCAAACACATCCCCTACGATCCGTCCTTCGCGGGAAAAGGGGTGGAGATCAAGGGCTACCGCCGGGAAGAAGCCGGGGGCGTGCATCTGGAAGAGGCGGATGTTATTGTCTCCGGCGGCAAGGGCCTCAAGAAGGGGGAGAATTTCTCCCTGATCCACAAACTCGCCGGAACCCTCGGCGCCGCGGTAGGGGCCTCCCGTGACGCGGTCGACCGGGCTTGGATTTCCTACCCCCACCAGATCGGGCTTTCAGGCAAAACCGTGTCTCCCAAGGTGTATATCGCCGTCGGCATTTCCGGGGCGATTCAGCATCTGGCGGGCATCAAAACCAGCGAAACCATCGTCTCGATTAACATCGATCCCGACGCGAACCTGCATAAGCTCGCCGATCTCGGCATTGTGGGCGACGCGTTCCAGATAATCCCGGAGCTGCAAAAACGGCTTGAGGCGCGTTTAGGAGGAAAAAAATGACCGGCTACAACAAGGCAACCCCCGCGGTGGTAGAAGCCCTGCGGGGCATCTGCGGCAAGGGCAATGTTTTGGTGGATGTGGAAAAAATAGAAGCCTATTCCCATGACGAAACCGACGCGGCGGAATACGGCAGCATGCCCGAAGTGGTGGTCCTGCCGACCAGCTCGGAACAGGTGGCCGGGATAGTAAAACTCGCCAATAAGGAACACATTCCCATTACCCCCCGGGGCGCGGGCTCCGGCCTTTCAGGCGGCGCGATTCCCCATCTGGGGGGCATAGTCCTCTCCCTGGAAAAGATGAACAAACTCCTGGAACTGGACAAGGAGAACATGGTCGCGGTGGTGGAGGCGGGCATCGTTACCAACGATCTGGCCAATACGGTGCAGGCCGAGGGCCTGTTCTTCGCGGGGTATCCCATGAGCCTCCAAACCTGCGTTATCGGCGGAAACATCGCCGAAAACGCCGGGGGCGGCAAGGCGGTTAAGTACGGCGTAACCGGGCGCTACATTATCGGCCTGGAACTGGTAACCCCCGAAGGGGAGGTGGCGCAACTGGGGGGCAAGCTCTCTAAGGATGTTTCAGGCTATGATCTCAAGTCCCTGATTATCGGCTCCGAAGGCACCTTGGGCATCGTTACCAAGGCCATTATCAAACTCATCGGCTACCCCTCCAGCAAATCCGACCTCCTGGCGCTCTTCAAAACCCCCAAGGAGGCGATTGACGTGGTGCCGGTCATCCTTACCCGGGGCATGACCCCCACCAGCATAGAGTTCATGGATCAGAAATCCTGCATCGCCAGCTGCAAGTACCTGAACGAGAGCCTGCCCTATGAAAACTGCGGCGCCATGCTGCTTATCGAACTAGACGGCTCCAACGCCGCGCAGATCGAAATGGACCTTATCGAGACCGGCAAGCTCTGCAAGGAACACGGGGCCCTAGAGGTATACGTGGCGGAAGACAAAAACAATATCGAGCGCATCTGGAACGTGCGCCGGAACATCGCCGAAGCCTGGAAGGTGTTCAGCCCGGTCCAGAGCCTTGAGGATATTGTGGTGCCCATTTCTAAGATCCCCGCAATTATCCCGGAACTGGAACGGATGGAGAAGCAGTATAATGTGCAGATACCTTGTTACGGCCACGCGGGGGACGGCAACCTGCACGCCACGCTGGTAAAAGACCCGGCCATGTCTATGGAAGACTGGAAGAAAAACGAGACGGCCTGCCTGCGGGAGCTATACCGGGTTACCAGTAACATGGGGGGCAAGATTTCCGGCGAGCACGGCATCGGCATTAAGCGGCGGGAATTCCTGCGGGAAGTTATCGATCCGGTGGAACTCAAGATGATGCGGGCGGTTAAACAGGCGCTGGACCCGAACAACATCATGAACCCGGGCAAAATTTTTGTCTAAGGGAAGCGCTGATTGCGGGCCGGAGATCCGCAGTCAGCGCGGTTTTAACGCGGTATTTGCGCAATGCGATGGGCAAATACACCGGGCGGCGCGGGCGCGGACCTTGCCGAAGCGTCAAGTTAATCAGCGCCGCCCTAATGAAGCGCTGATTAAATCCAATCGAGGATGCGGACTATAGTCCGAAATCAGCGCTTCTTACCCGCATTTGCGTAATGAAATGAGCAAATGCATCGAACCAAAGGTTCGAGGGAACCGCTGATTGCGGACCGGAGGTCCGGCGTCAACTTAATCAGCGGTTCCCCAAAGGAGGCGTATATGCCGGTAGTACAATTTCCCTATGGAAAGGAAACGCTTGCCTGCGCGATTCCAGATGATCGGTTTAAGGGCGCCCTGGTTTCCCGGATGCACCATTACAAAGCGGCGGCGTCCCAGGAGGAACTGGTAAAACAGGCCCTTGAAAATCCCATCGGCTCCCCGAAACTTTCGGTAATGGCCGAAGGCCGGAAAAAGGTTCTTATCATCGCCAGCGATCATACCCGCCCGGTGCCGAGCAGGTATATCATTCCGCCCATGCTCGCGGAGATCAGAAAAGGCAGCCCCCAGGCGGACATCACGATTCTTATCGCCACCGGCTTCCACCGGGCAACCGCCCAAGAGGAGCTTGAGAGTAAATTCGGCGCTGACATTACGCGAAAAGAAAAGATAATCGTCCACGACAGCGAGCGTTCCCCCATGGTATCCATCGGCAAGCTGCCTTCAGGGGGCGATATTGTTATCAACAAACTGGTTGTCGAAGCGGATTTGGTGGTTGCGGAGGGGTTCATCGAGCCCCACTTCTTCGCGGGGTTCTCCGGGGGCAGAAAAAGCATATTCCCCGGGGTGGTAAGCCGGGAAACCGTGATGTATAACCACAACGCCCAGTTTATCGCCAGCCCGTACGCCCGCACCGGCATTGTCGAGGGAAACCCCATTCATAACGACATGCTCTACGCCGCCCGGGCCGCCCGGCTCGCGTTCATCTGCAATGTGGTTATCAACGACAAAAAGGAAGTGATCTACGCCGTGGCCGGGGATGTGGACCTGGCCCACCGGGCGGGGCGGGAGTTCCTTTCAAGCAACTGTTCGGTTGACCCCATCCCCGCGGATATTGTTATTTCCACCAACGGCGGCTACCCGCTGGATCAGAATATCTACCAGTCGGTAAAGGGCATGACCGCGGCGGAGGCAACCGTCAAGCAGGGGGGGGTTATCATCATGCTCTCCGCTTCCAACGACGGCCACGGCGGCGAGTCTTTCTATAAGACCTTTCAAGAGGAGAAAGACCTGGAGCGCATGACCGAATCGTTCCTGAAAACCCCCAAGGAGAAGACCATAGCGGACCAGTGGGAATCCCAGATACTGGCCCGGGTCCTGCGGCGCGCGAGGGTTATCTATATCTCCAACCTGAGCGACCGCATGATCCAGGATTTCCAGATGATCCCCGCCCATTCCCTGGAGGAGGCAATGCAAAAAGCGGAAGCCCTGACGGGCAATCCCCAGGCGTCAATAACCGCCATTCCCGACGGCATCGCGGT
>JAITHL010000249.1 GCA_031279975.1 Treponema sp.
TTGGCCCCCCGGCGGGGGCGTTACGGGGGCAGCGCCCCCGTTGAGGGCTAGAGGGCCGCCTCCTATATATAATTGCATACGAGCAATTTTTTTGTATGTATGTAATAAACCGGAAAAAACGAACACCGGGAGGCCCGCGGGCCCGTCCCGCTTAGGCGACGTAGCTTTCCAGCATACGTTTCCGGGAGGGATGCTGGAGCCGTTTGAGGGCTTTTTTTTCTATCTGCCGTATCCGTTCCTTGGTCAGTTTAAAGCGGTCTCCAATTTCCTTTAAGGACAGGGGGTTCGTGTTGCCAAGGCCGAAGCGGAAACGGATAATAGCCGCTTCCTTACGGTCCAGGGTTTGGAGAACCGTCTCGATGTCGTCTTGCAAGGCCGTATCCAGGGCCTGCTGATCCGGCGCTTTGTACCCCTCATCCTCAATAAAGTCTCCCAGGAGGGATGCGTCCTTATCGGTATAGACCGGGCTTTCCAGGGATATGAGGTCCCGGCTTATATTGATAATATCCGCCACATGGGCGGGCCCCATGTCCAGCAAGCGGGCTATTTCATTGATCTCCGCTTCAACGCTGTACCCGTCATGCACCATCTTCCGGGCCTTTTCAATCTGCACCAGCTCGTTGGCCCGGTTCAGGGGGAGCCGGATCATCCGGGACTTTTCGCAGATCGCCTTGAGTATCGCCTGGCGTATCCACCATACGGCGTAGGAAATAAAGTGGTAGCCCTTATTTACATCGTAACGTTCAATGGCGTACAGGAGGCCGATATTGCCCTCGCTGATAAGGTCCGAAAGGGGAAGCCCCTGGCCCTGATACTTCTTGGCCACATTCACCACGAAGCGCAGATTCGCGTTCACCAGGCGCTCCTGGGCGGCCTTGTCCCCCGCCGCCGCGGACCGGGCGATGGCATCCTCTTCCTCCCTGGTCAAAAGGGGTATCTTACTGATTTCTTTTAAGTACAGGGAAAGTATATTCTCATCGGCGCTGCCTAGTTCCATTATCCGGTTTTGTTTTTTCTGAGTCCTTACGGCCATGCAAGCTCCTTTGTTTTGTTGGTTGGGCACTATCAATCGAGCCAGTCGCAAAAACCGGTTATTTTTGCGCCGGTTCTTGCAGTTTCTCGCCTAACGGCTGCGAAACATACTTTTTTTAGAAGTAGCGGTTACAAAATTGCAATTTTGCAGCCGCCTCAATCGTTATTGATATTATAGCAAAAATCATGCCAAAACCATCAAAACTGGAATATTTTTCCAATAATTTGTAATTCATTGTATTACAAGGAATTAACCCGTTACTTCAAGCGGGGCGGAGCGGGCGGCCCCCGCCGGCGGCCTTCAGGAATATCGCTAGGGGATCAAAATGACCCGTTTTTTTCTGGCAGCTAAAAAAGCGGGCCGTTATGACCCAAGGTTCGGGTTTAAGGAAGGCGCCGGTGTTTGCGGGCTTTTAACCAAGTCCGCCGGTTATAGGCGGGGGCTATGCTCTATTATCTGGACGGCCCCTTCCTTTCAGGGATAGTATGTATGGGTTATGAAATTCCTCCATACCGCGGATTGGCATTTGGGCAAAGTTTTCTATGAACATCCCCTGCTTGAGGACCAGGAACATTTCCTGCGGCAGCTCCAAGAGCTGCTGGAAGATACCTCCTACCAGGCCCTGCTCATCGCGGGGGATGTCTATGACCGGTCCATCCCTTCCCCTGAGGCGGCGCGGCTCTTGAGCGCCTTCCTGGGCTCCCTGAAAGCCCGGAGGCCGGACCTGGAAATACTCGCCCTTCCGGGAAACCACGATTCCCCGGCCCGGCTCGGCTTCGGGAAGGAACTTTTTGCCGGACTGGGGATACATCTGATTACCAGCGCCGGGGGAGCTTGGAAGCCGGTACTGCTTCAGGAGCGGCAAGACGGAGCGGCGGACCCTCCGGTCTGCGCCTTCTTTCTCCTCCCCTTTTTAAACGCCGCTTGTTTTCACGACGCCGCAGCGGGACTCCAAACGCCGGATGACGGCGAGTCCGGCCTTCCCATCCGTTCCCAGGTACGGCTTGCGGCGGAAGCCGCGGCCCGTCTGGACCAGGCCCGGGAAGCGGCCCGATCCGCGGGGGCAACGTGGGCCGTGCTGGGGGCGCATTGTTTTACCCAGGAAGGGATAGGGTCCGAATCTGAGCGGGTCTTTCTGGGAACCGCGGAACGGGTCCCGGCGGAACTCTTTGCCGGGTTTGACTATACGGCCCTGGGGCACCTACACCGTTTCCAGCAGGCCGGGAAAAACGCCTGGTATTCCGGGAGCCCCCTGGCCTATTCCTTTGCGGAAGCGGGGCAGGAAAAGGTGGTTCTGTCCGTGGAGCTGCGCCTGGAGGCTTCCTGTTCCGTGGAACCCCTTCCGGTGCGGCCCCTGCGGAAACTTTGGCGCTTTACCGGTTCCTTCAATTATTTTTTCCGGGAGAGCGCGCATGACCCGGAAATTACCCAGGCCGAAGAGGATTATCTGGAACTCATCCTAACCGATACGGCCCTGGTGGAGAACCCCCTGCCCTTGCTCCGCCGCCGTTTTCCCCGGCTCCTCTCGATTAGCCAGGCCGCCGCCTTTGCGTCCCTCAAACTGAGCGGCCAGGCCCTGGGAAGGCCGGTCCAGGAAAGCGAAGGCCGCGGCGGCGCCGGCTATTTTGAGGACTTTCTCCTGGACATTTACGGGGCCGCGGACGCGGAAAAAACGCGCCTCTTCCAGGACTTTCTGAGCGCCGCGGAACAGGAGGAAACAGCCCTATGAGGCCGGAACGTTTAGAGATTCACAATTTCGGCCCCTTCCGGCGCCGGGAGCTGGTGGACTTTTCCGTTCTGGACGACATCTTTCTGGTAACGGGAAAAACCGGGTCGGGCAAGACCACCATCTTCGACGCCCTCTGCTTCGCCCTCTACGGCGCGGTTCCCGGCAGCCGGCAAGGCCACCTGTCCCGGCTGCGGAGCGACTTTGCCGAACCCGGGGAGGAGTGCTTGGTCTCCCTGGAATTTACCCTGGGGGATACGCGGTACCGCATCGACCGGTCCCCCCGGCAGGAAAAGCTGAAGAAACGGGGAAGCGGGACCCTTACGGTGGAAGAAAGCGCGGCCCTGTACAAAGTCGCGGCGGAGGGCCTGCTCCCCTTGAACGCCAAAAAAACCGAAGCGGATGAGGCGGTCCGGGAACTCTTGGGACTCAACAAGGAGGAATTTTTCAAGATCGTCCTCCTGCCCCAGGGTGAATTCACGGAATTTCTGAAACAGAACACCGCCGACCGGCAAAAGGTCCTGGGAAAGCTCTTCCCGGCGGACTGGGCGGTCCGGGTCCGGGAACGGGTCCGGGAACAGGCCCTGGAGGGAGAGGCGGAGCTGCGGGAAGCGGAACGGGCCCTCGGGGAAATAAGTAAACGCATCGATTTTTCCCAGGCCGGCGCGCTGCGGGAAAAGGCGGATGAAGCGGTCCGGCAAGCCAAGGCCCGGCTGCAAGCCCTGGGGGAGGAACTTGCCCGGTTCAAGGACTTCCGGCATATACGGCGGCAGGAACAGGAGGCGGAAAACCGGCTTGCGGAACTGGAAGCGGAAAACCGGCGGCTCCATGACCAGGAGGGGGAAATCCAGGAAGCGGAACAGCGCCTTGCCCTATCCCGGCAGGCCAAACCCCTGGGGCAGTATCTGCGCCGGGGGGAAACGCAAAGGCGGGAAGCCGAAGCGGCGTCCCGAGAAGCGGAACAGGCCCGGCAAGCCCGGCAAGCGGCTGAACGGGCCGCTGAGGAAGCGGAGCGTCAAGCCGCCGGCATAGGCGCCTTGGAAGGGGAAGCCCAAACGCTCCGGGAAAACCGGCCCCGCTTCCTTGCGCTGGCCGAAGAAGCGGAAACCTATACCCGCGCCCTCCAGGAAATGGAAGCCCTGGCCGGGCGTTTGCGGAGTCTGGCAGGGGATATCCGTTCCCTGGAGAGCCGGCGGACCGGCTTGGAAGGGGAATTGTCCGCCCTGGAAACCCTGGCCCGGCAATTCGATCCCCTGGATACCCGGTTTGAGGAGGCCAAGGCCGTGATGGACCGCCTGCGCGGTCTGAAGCACATCGCCGATGCGGGGGAAGCCCTGGGGAAGGAGCGGGCGGCCCTGGATGACCGGCTGGAAGCCCTGGGCCGGGCCAAGGCTGAACTGGACAGCCGCCTCCCCGTGCTGGAAGCGGAAGTAGAAGGGCTGCGAAAGGAACAGGAAGTCTTTGAGCGGGCAAACCGGGCGGCCTATCTGGGGGCTGAACTGCGGCCTGGAGAACCCTGTCCGGTCTGCGGCGCCCGGGAACATCCCCTGCCCGCGGCGGCCCCCGCGCCCCTGTTCGGTATACGGGAACGGATAGCGGCCCAGGAACAGGCCCTCAAGGACGCCCGCCGGGATATGGCCAGCCGGGAAGCGGAAAAACGATCCGGCGAGGAAGAACGGCGCCGGATACGGGCAAAACTTCAGGCCCTAGGGCAAGAAGCCGGGGAAACCCGGTCAGGATTTTTCCACCCGGCCCCCTCAGACGCCTTTCCCGGCGCCGAGGATTCCCCTCTGGGGGAGTTCTTTGCCCAGGGGGATGGGCTGCCCGAAGCGGAGCAATGCGCCGCCCTCTTGGAGGCCCAGCGCGTCCAGGTCAACGCGCTGCTCCAAGCGCGGGTTGAGGCCCAGCGGGCGGGCGTCCGCCTCGCGGAACTGCACCGGGAACTCAACGAGGTTCAAAAACTCCTGGGGATAAGGGAAAAGGACCACGCGGCCTGTGCGGAAAAACACCGCGCCTTCCAGGATAGCGCGGAAAAGATGCGGCTGAACCGGGAAACCCTGGGGGCGGAGTTCTCGCGGCTCCAGACATTCCGGCAAAGCGGCAACGGGGCGGTTCAACCCCCTGAAACGCCCCGCTTATCCGCCCCGGACATGGTCCGGGAACTGGATCGGCGAATCCGTTTGGCTGAGACCGCTCTTGCAACCTGCCGGGAAAACCGGGAACGGACGGGCCGGGAACTGGCCGCCGCCCAAGCCAGGGAATCAGGCGGCCAACGGGCCTTGGAAGCGGCGCTCCGCCGGGATCAGGAAGCGGCGGCGGAACTGGCGGCGGTCCTGGCGCCCTCCCCCTTTGCCTCCGCCGAAGCGGTCCGGGCGGCCATACTTGACGGGGAAACCGAAGCGGCCCTGGACGACCGGATCAACCGCTGGAAGGAAGCGCGCTCCCGGATCGCTTCCCTAACCGAAGAGGCCCGGCGGAACCAGGAAAAGATCGCCCAAGAACGCTCGGCTCTGGGGGATGTCCCCCAGGCGGCGGCGGTTGAGGCGCGGCTTTCAGCCCTTATGGAGGAACAGGAAGCCGCGGAGGCCGAGCGGGACCGGGCCAGCGGAGAACGGGCGGCCCTGGAACGGGACGCCCTGCTCCTGCAAGCGGCGGCGGAGCGCTATGAAACCCTCAAGGGCCAAAGCGGGCGGCTTACCGCCCTGGCGGATGATCTGACCGGGAAGAATCCGAAAAAGAAATCCTTCGACGCCTGGCTTTTAGGCCGCCATCTGGAGGAAATCGCCGCCTACGCAAGCCGCCGGCTGGAAAAGATGAGCGAGTCCCGGTATTCCCTGCTCCTGCAAAGCGACGCCGGGACGGGCCGGGGCAAGGCCGGGCTGGACCTGGCGGTATTCGACGCCTATACCGGGAAATGCCGGCCCTGCGCCACCCTTTCCGGCGGGGAAAGTTTCATGGCCGCGATCAGCCTTGCCCTGGGGCTGGCGGATTCCATTCAGAACCGTTCCGGGGGCATACAACTCAACGCGGTCTTTATTGACGAGGGCTTCGGCAGCTTGGACGACGCGAGCCTGGACCGGGCCCTGGTCATTCTGGACGAGCTGCGGGAACACCGCATGGTGGGCCTTATTTCCCATGTGGGGGAACTGCGTTCCCGCATCCCCAGCCATATCGAGGTGATCAAATCCGGCTCCGGTTCCCGGATCAGAATAGCCCGGCGCGAGGCTGAAGGATGACGCGGGGGGCCGCCAGGCACGGTCAACAACGTAAGAAATCAGGAAAGGGGAAGTCGCGTACCCCTCTGGGGTACGGCCCCTACGGGCGCGCTTCGTTGCGCCCTACCCCCTCAACGGGGGCTGCCAAAGCCGCCCTGCGGCTTTGGCTTGAGAGTTTGCGCGGAGCGCAAACTCTATCCGCCCAGGAGTTTTGCCTCCGGCAAAACTCCTATGTTTTATGTCAAGAGGCCTGTAACAAGGACTCCCATCCCGCCAATTTGTAGCGATAAAACTTCTTCGCCAA
>JAITHL010000084.1 GCA_031279975.1 Treponema sp.
GCAACACTGATTAACTTGACGCTAATCAGCGTTACCCTCTGCATTTGCTCATTTCATTACGCAAATGCGGGTAAGAAACACTGATTAAATCCTCGATTGGATTTAATCAGTGTTTCCCTCGGGCGGCGCCGGGCAGCATGACGCCGGGCCTCCGGTCCGCAATCGCCGCGCCCTTACGCAAACGCGGGCAAGAGGCGCTGAGGGGGAAACGGAATGAGTTATCTTACGGGGTTTCACGCCATTGAGGAACGCTTGAAAGCGGGAAATGTCCGGGGGGTTTTGCTGGTTGCCAAACCCGGCCCCCGGGCGCGGGAACTGATACGCCTGGCCCTTGACCATAAGGTCCGGGTGGACCGGGTGGGGACCCATGACCTGAACCGCATAGCATGGGATAACCGGGGGGTCGCCCTGGAACTTGAGGATGGGGATAGTCCGCCCGGCGCCGCCGCCTCTCTGGAGGACTACCTGGCGGGCCTGGCCGGGCGGGGCGGGGCGGCGGACGCGCTGGTGGCAGTCCTGGACGCGATCACGGATCCCCACAACTATGGGGCCGTCCTCCGTTCCTGCGATCAGTTTGCCGTGGACCTGGTGTTATGCCGGAACCGGCGGATCGCCAAACACGCGGACAGCGTCGCCAAAACCAGCGCCGGCGCGGCGGCATGGGTTCCGGTTGTGGAGGTTCCCAACCTTCCCCGGGCGGTCAAGGACCTCAAGGACGCGGGATTCTGGATTTACGGCGCGGATATGCGCGGAGAAGCGGCCTATACGCGAAACCTCCGGGGCCGGGTGGCTCTAATTTTCGGCGGAGAGGGTACGGGCATTTCCCGGCTGCTCCGGGAAGCCTGCGACGGCCTGGTGTCTATTCCAACTAAAGGCCGTGTTGATTCCCTCAATGTATCGGTGGCGGCGGGCGTACTGTTTTACGAGGTCCTGCGGCAGCGCCGGGAGTAAGCCGGGGCCGCGCCATTGATCGATCCCCGGGACCCCGCTGAACAGGCCGCAGGGGGTTGGCTTCCGGGCCTTCCTTTGCGGCCCTAATCCCAGGTACGGCGCCCGTCCCCGGTGATGGGCGTCCGGCTTCCCAGCTGTTTCGGCGGCGGCCTCAAGAGCACCGAGAGGACCGCCTTGATCCGGGCAAAGTATTCCCGGATGTTCCAGGCCGTCCGGGTCCGCCGGGAATAGCCCCCCTGCCCCTGGACATACACCACCGCGTTCAGGCCCAAACAGCGGGCCAGAAACGCCGCGCGGGGGGCGTGGAATTCCTGGGTAACAATGATAAGGTCCTTCACGGCAAAAACATCCCGGGCCCGGTACAGCGAGTCGTAGGTATTGAAGCCCGCGTGATCCGTAAAAATATCCCGCTCCGCAATATGGGGCGCGTTCTGCAATACATAGAGCCGCATGGGGTTTACCTCATCGTAGTATTGGCTGTGATCCCCGGAGAGGAGCAGTTTGCGCCCCTTGCCCGCGGTTATTAGGGCAATGCCCCCCACTACCCGGTCCTCCAAAACCCGGGACAATCTCCTTCCCTGGGTCTGGGACCCCAGGACCAGGACGGCGGTCCGCTGGGGTATGTCCCAAATATTGGTATACAGATACCTTTGGGTAAGTAAGCGCATGCCCGCATTAACCGCCAGAGACCCCAGGATACATAAACACAAAACCGATAGCATTGCGCAGAAGAGGAACCGGGGCAGGTTTTGAGGCTTCCGCGATGCCAGACGGCTTTTCTCCATCATCCGCACCCCTATAAGCCGGTTTGATACCCGCTTACCAGCAACGCGCCATTGTTCCTCGTTATAAAAAAGCCGGTTTCCATAGAAAAGACCCTTTGGAGGTGAGGGGAATTGAACCCCTGACCTTTTGAATGCCATTCAAACGCTCTAGCCAACTGAGCTACACCCCCAAGGTTTTTTAAGCCTACCCTATACAAAAAAAAATGTCAAGGGCGGCCCCGCTCACTCCCTGAGCAAGGCGGCGCTACCCCATCCACTATCAACGACGCAAGGGGGGACCGGGGGGGCCTCTCGGCCCCCATGCGAGGGTAGCGGAGAACCCGAGGGTTCGGAGTGAGGGGGGCTTGCCCCCCCCCCCACTAATCTCTTAAGTTGTTGACAGTGGAAGTCTCCCCCCGCTCCTTCAGGCCGGGCCGCCGTTCCCCGCTTAACATTTTCTTGACAAAGCATTCGTACCAGATAATAGTTAAAAGGTATAGCCGTCCAAGGGGGAGGATTTTCCGTGCAATTTCAGCGTCCGGAATTTATCCAGCAACAGCAGCTGCGCATGAACGCCCAGCTTATTCAATCCATCAAACTGATGGAGCTTCCCATTATGGAGCTGCGGGAACGGATTGAGGAGGAAGTTGAGCAAAATCCCGCGCTGGAGGTGGTGAAGGACCGGAGCGTTATTTCTTTGGACGAGGCCTATACGCCCCGCAAAGAAGAGGAAGCGTATTTTGAAGGCGTCTCTGATTCGGGCTTTACGCGGCAGGGGAGCGATAAGGACGCGGAGGAATGGCATCAATTCATCGAAGGCGCCCTTTCCAGGCCGGAAACCCTACAGGAGCATCTACTGTGGAATTTGCGGCTCCAGCCGGCATCCGGTTCTGTCCGCCGTATTGGGGAATTATTGATACAGAATTTAGACGCCGACGGGTTCCATAAAGAACCGGTGGAACTGCTCTTAAAGGATGAGGACCCCGGACAAATTCAACAGGCCCTGGAGCTGATCCGCGCCCTGGACCCGGTGGGAACCTGCGTCAAGGATTACCGGGAATCCCTTTTGGTACAAGCCCGGCTCTTGTCCGGCATACCCGGCGATATCGAGGCCATTCTGGATTACCTGGGCCCCCTGGAGCGGGGAAGGGTCCAAGAGGTGGCCCGAAAACTTAACCGTACCGGGGAAGAAATCGCCCGCATCCTGGAACGGCTGCGGGAACTGCATCCCTTTCCAGGCCGCCAATGGGCCTATGAAGCGCCCCGGTATGTGGTTCCCGATGTGCAGGTTATCCGCAAAGAAGGGGAATTTATCATTGTTTTGAATCAGGAGGAAATTCCCGTACTGGGGATCAACGCTTTTTTTACCCATATTTCCCGCGCTAAGGACGGGGAAAAACCGGTCCGGGACTTTGCCAAAAAAAACATCCGGGATGCCCGGTGCTTTATTCAGTCCATTAGACAGCGGAATAAAACCCTCCTGCTGGTTTCCAAGGCCGTTGTGGAGTTTCAGCGCTCGTTTTTTGTAAAGGGCCCGAAATATTTGGCCCCCCTCACCCTCCGGGACATTTCGCGGGAACTGGGGGTGCATGAAACAACGGTTTCCCGGACCGCGAACGGCAAGTACATGCAAACCGAATGGGGCATCTTTGAGATACGTTATTTTTTTACCAATTCCATCAGCGGGACCGGGACCGGCAGATCCCACTATTCAAAGGAAGGGGTAAAAGAAGTTATCCGGGAACTCATCGCCCAGGAGGAACGGCGTTTTTCAGATCAGGAGATCGCCGATTTGCTTGCCCGGCAGGGCATACTCCTCGCAAGACGGACCGTCGCAAAATACCGGAAGGAACTGGATTTGGGTTCATCCTATACCCGGTGAACCCTTGTAAATAGGGTCTGTCTATAATGCGCGTTTCGTAAGGCTTTAGCCTGAGAAACCGCAAGAGCCCGCGCAAAACCAACCGGGTTTTGCGCGGGATCGATAGACCCTAAATAAAGGGCATCGCTAAAAACTTCAGTTTTTAGCGATGAACCGCTTAAGCATGCGTGTTTCGCCGGACTTTAGTCCGCGCCCGCGGGGCGAGAAACTGTAAGGAACCTCTGAAAACAACCGGGTTTTAGAGGTTCCCTAAATTTATTATAACGGCGCGGGGCAGGCCGCGCACCCAGGAGGTTGCTATGAATACTGAAATCAAGGCCGTGCATTTTACCTTAAAAGACGATGGGCGTGATTATTTGGATCGTAAGATTGCGCGGATCCACAACGCCGAAAACATGATCGTGGATCTCCTGTTTACCCTCACCAAAAGCAAGGATTTTACCGCCGAGGCGACGGTCAATTTCCGCTGGGGGGTAGCGATCCATGTTAAAGAAAATGATTTTGAATTAAACCCGGCCATTGATAAATTAATGGATAAACTAGAGGCCAAGATAACCAAAGAAAAAGAAAAAGTAAAGGATATGAAGGGAAAAGAAACGGCAAAGCGAACCGGCGTTTAACCGGCGGACGGGGAAGCAGGCTTGTAACAAGGTCCGCGGATTGCGCGGATTACCGGTAACAAAATCTGTGAAAATCAGTGCTAATCCGCGTTAATCCGCGGTCTCTTTTGATAATGCCGAATTATTCAGCGTTGCCCTAGAGGGTCGGCCCGCTTCCGCCGCCAAGGACGCGCCAATCACGGCGCTCCGTCCGCCGTCCGCCGCCTGCGAAGAAGCGCGGCGCGGCAGTTTCCGGTCCCGGTCTTCCAGGGCAAGTTTTACCGCGGCCTTTACGGCCCGGGCGGCGGAAGCGCCCATGCCGGCGGTTTTTGCCAGGGCGCCCACCGGCGCGGCGGCGATTTGTTCCAGGCTTCCATAGGCTTGCATAATTGCCGAGGCCCGTTTTGGGCCTATTCCTTCCACGGACTCTAATATCCCAAAACAGAGGTCCTTGGACCGGAGCCGTTGGTTAAAGGAAGTGGCGAAACGGTGGGTTTCATCCCGGACAAATTGCAGCACCTTCAGGGCTTCGGATTGTTGCGGGAGGCGTACCGGGGAGCGGGCATGGGGAAGCCAGAGTTCCTCCTCCCGTTTCGCTAAACCCACCACATCGCAGTCCAGCCCCAGCGCATCCAATGCCCCCTTCGCCGTATTGACCTGTCCGATGCCGCCGTCGATGAGAATCAAATCCGGCGGCTCCCGCCCCTCCCGGATGATCCGGGAATACCGGCGCCGCACCGCCTCCCTGAGGGCGGCAAAATCATCCACCACCCCCACCGTCTCCCGGAGTTTGAAATACCGGTAGTTCTTCCGGTCTGGAACCCCATTACGAAAGGCGATCAGGGATGCCACAGGATGGGTCCCGTCCAGTTGGGCCACATCGAATCCTTCGATATATTCAGGCCGCTGTTTCAAGCTCAAGACCTGGCGGAGTTCATCCAGGGCCGGGCCGGCCCCCCGTTCCTTGAGCCGCCGCCGCAGGTCTTCCCGGGCATTTTGCCGGGCCATGGCAAGAACCGCCCGGTGATGGGTATCCTGGGCGAGGATAATCCGGGGCGTATAGCCGAATTGTTTCTGAAACCACTGGAATAGGGTCTCCGGCGGGGGGGCGGCGGGGCTTGCGGTATAGGCCAGGTAGATTTCCTGGGGCGGCGGGCGATCCGGGGAATAAAAGGACGCGGCAAAGGTTTCCAGGGATTCCCGCTCATCCGCGGCGGACCGGGTCCGGAAGAGTTCCTGTCCGGTCATCTTGCCCCCCCGCATGGAAAAGACCGTATAGGTGGCCAAAACCCCCTCGGCTGCCCAGGCAATATAGTCCCGCCCCTGGGGATCAAAATCCACCACCCGGTTGGCTTCAGAGAGTTCTTGCATAGCCCGGATGGCGTTCCGCAGTTCGGCGGCCCGCTCAAACTTGAGCGCCTCCGCGGCCTCCCGCATCAGATTCCCCAATTCCCGGATCAAGGCCCCGGTTTCCCCGGACAGCAGTTTGATTATCTGGTCCACATGGCGGGCGTAGTCCTGGGGGCTGATTTTCCCGCAGCAGGGCGCTTCGCAGCGGCGGATATGGTAGTACATGCAGGGGGATTTCCGGTTCCGGATTTGATTCCAGGAGGATTTGCATTTCCGCAGGGGGAAAAGTTTATCCGTCAGTTCCAGCATGGTATCCACCGCCTGGACCTGGGGAAAGGGGCCGAAATAGCGGGAATTGTCTTCAATAACATGCCGGGTTTTGAACACCCGCGGGAAGTCCTCAGCGGTGATCCGGATAACCGGATAGGATTTTCCATCCTTAAGATTGATATTATACTTAGGGCTGTGCTGTTTGATCAGGGTGTTTTCCAGGAGCAGGGCCTCATATTCATTGGACAGGATAATCGTTTCTATTGAATGAACATGGCGCATCAAGGTAGCGGTTTTAATATCCTTGTTGCTGGAAAAATAGGAATGCAGGCGGTTCCGCAGAATCCGGGCCTTGCCCACATAGATGATCCGGTTTTCCTGGTCCCGCATGATATAGACCCCCGGTTCCTGGGGGGTATCATGAACCCGCGCTTTTAGGGTAAGATAATTTTCAGAAAACGCATCATGAGGCATCGTTATTTATACCGATAAGATAGTGGATATCCCTATGAAAAACAAAACCCATCTGTTATCCCTACTAGTATACCTCTCTTCACTCTTTTCCAACAGCCTCCTGTACGGGTTGGGCGAGAAAACCTTGAGTATCGGCGCCGCGTCCGGCTGGGGGGCGGTTGAATCCCTGGAGGGCGTTACGGCAGTACAATCCGTCCGGCCCTATGCGGTCTTGGCCCTTTCCTCCATCCGCCGGACCGCCGAAGGCCCCGGAGCGGGCGGCAGCCCCCAGCGGGAAAACGGCGTCCTGGATATGGCTCTTTCTTTTGATGAAGGGCTGCCGGAACGCTTCGCCGATCAAACCGGGCATTATACCGTCAGCGCGGATGCGTCGGTTTCCGCCGCCGCCCAGCGCTGGGCCCGGGCTGGAACCGGGGCGGCCCATTTTGCCGGCGCCGGGACGGCTGACGCCCAGCGGGGCCTGCGGGGAGACGCGGGACCCCTGGTTATCACCCCGCGGGATGACCAGGCGCTTTTTTCCCGCAACCGCGGTTTCGGCGATTTTACCCTGGAATTCTGGCTGTATCCCATGCATTTAGAAAACGGCGGGCAGATTCTGTTCTGGTCCTCTACCCGGATGAGCGTCCAGGGGAAGCATATCACCGAACGCATCCAATGCGTGGCGGCAAAGGACCGGCTCCAATGGACCTTTTTGGACTTCTTTTCCGCCCCCGACGACAGCCGCCAGCTAACCGTTTCCTTTACCGGCCTCAGCCCCGTCACGCCCAAAACCTGGAGCCACCACCTGGTCCGCTTCGACTCCCGGCGGGGATTTTTGGAATACCTGGTTGACGGCAAGGGGGAAAGCATAAGTTATACCACATCCAGCGGGCGGGAAGGGGGCGAAGTGTTTACCCCCAAGGCCGGCGACGGGGGCCGCCTGGTCCTGGGAGGCCGGTATACGGGCCTCATGGATGAATTTCGTATCTTCGGTTCCTTTATTGATCCCGAACTGGAGCGGTATCGGCGGGGCGGACGTTTTGAAACCCGGCTTTTGGACTTGGGGGAAAGTAACAGCCGGATAGTCCGTATAGACGCCTTTGGGGGCAGAATCGCCGTTGCGGGGGATAGACAGGGGCGGCGGGCCTGGGGACCGGAACTGCCCAATGGGAATTTCAGTTTTACCGATGATTCGGCGGTACAATTTTTTATCCGCGCCGGAGACAGCCCCTATATCCGCATTGACGGGGAATGGCAGACCTTCAAACCCGGGATGGAACTTTCCGCAGAGGCGGATTCGCGTTTCCGGGGCCGGTACGTCCAGGTGGCGGCGGAGTTCTATCCTTCCGGCGACGGGGAAATGACCCCCTATCTGGATGAACTGCGGATCATCTATATCCCCGACGATCCTCCAGCGCCGCCCGCGCTGCTCACCGCCGCCGCCCGGGACGGAGGGGTGGAGCTTTCCTGGAAAAGCAGTTCCGGCAAGGATACGGCCGGTTATTTGGTGTACTATGGAACAGCCAAGGGTGAATTTTTCGGCAATGACGCTATACTTGGAGTATCCCCCATTGATGTGGGAAGACGCACAACGGTTCGTATTGATGGGTTAAAAAACGGGGTCTTGTACTATTTCGCGGTCGCCGCCTACGACCGGCCGCATCATGGGGGAGAGTTTTCCCGGGAAGTAACGGCGAGGCCCTTAAGGATGATTGAATGAGTCCTCTAGACGTTAAGGATTTGTTGGAGCGGGCCCGGGGAGCGGCGAGGGTAGGGGATTATGAGGAGGCCGGGCGTTTATTAAAAACCTATACGGCCAGCCATCCCGATAAGCGGGAGGCATATCTCTTACTAGGTACCGCCCAGGTTAAGATGGGGAATTTAGAGGAAGCGGAGGCGTTGTACTCCGGCCTCATCAAACAAAACAGCCGTGATGTGGAAGCCCTGAATAATCTGGCGGTGATATACCGCAGGCGGGGCTCCCCGCAAACCGCTTTAGACAAACTCTTAGACGCTGTGGAGATCGAGCCGGACCGGGCGGAATTTTATTATAACATTGGAATCATTCATAACCAACAGGGAAACCTGCAAGCCGCAGCCGCGGCCTATGCCAAGGTTGTGGAGATGGACGCAAATTTTGTTCCCGCCTATAATAATTTAGGGGCCGTGTATACCCGGCTTCAGGATTGGCAACGGGCCTTTCAGGTATTCCAGCAGGGCCTTGCGCTGGATCGCAACAACCCCTTCCTCCATTTTAATTACGGGCTTGCCCTGGAAACAAAGGGCAAACTGGCGGAGGCGGAAAAGGAGTATACCGCCGCGGTCCGGGTCAAACCCGGCATGATCGCCCCCTTGCATAATCTGGGCATAGTGTATTTTAAACAGGGCCGGCATGAAAAGGCCCAAGCAGTCTTTACCCATATTCTCAAACTTGAGCCGGACAACCTGGCGGCCCTGAACAACCTGGGGGCGGTCCTGGCGGATCAGGGAACAGAAGAAAGACGGCAAGAGGCTATCCGTTGCTTTCAGCGGGCCTTGGCGCTCAACAGCGGGTATACCAAAGGGGCGGTCAATCTGGCCTGGCTTTATTTGCAGGCGGAACAATACCATGAGGCGGAAGCGTGGATCGCGGACCTTTTGGCGGCGGACAGCCTGAACGCCGGCGCGTTGCGGGTTAAGCAAGCCCTGGAAGAACGCCGGGGCGGGGAAGCCCCCGCGTCCACGCGGCCCGATCCAACGGCGGGGGAACAGGCTGCGGGCCGGGAAGGACGGGCCGGGGCGCCGGAGGACCGGCGGTTCAACCGTTTCCTCTGCCTTGACGCCGTCCTGTCGATCCCGGAAGTCCCGGAAGAACTGCTTGTCGAAGATTGGGAAGACGATGCGGACGAGGAAGACCTCCCCCTGGAGAAGGGATTTTTCTCCCAGTTTGAGAACGGCTCTGACGCCGGCCTTTTGAAGCGGCGGGAACCGGGGGGTTCCCCAAAACCGCCGCAAGCCCGTGATCCCGCCCGGACCCGGGGGGAGGGGACGCCGGGGGCGGAAGAACTGGAAAACAAAAAAATTCTTGCCCTCCTGCGGTATTTGAAGGGCCTGGCCGCCGCGCTTCCCGGCCCCCTGCGGGCGGAATTCTCCCATAACAATGCCCGCTTAGGCATGGAATATCTCATGGTCTGGCTGGAAGGCCGGAAGGGGCTGTACCGGGACAGGGCGCCGGAAGCCCCCAGGCAAAGCCGTTCCGCTCAAATGCCGGTTAATTTGGATGATACGGAACGGACCTTAACCTATTTAGCGCGGTTAACCGTGGAATTGCCAGACCCGGACCTGGGTTCTCTTATCACCCAAAAAGTGCATAGCATTATCAACGCTATCCGCCGCTCCGTAATCACTGGCGGTTGAAAAGGAACCCATGGACGACTTACTTGAAAATATCCAGCGCTATATCAAAAGTATGCCGAGCCTGCCTACCACGGTGGCGAAGGTATTAGAGGTATGCAATAACCCAAAGACCAGCCCGGCGGACTTAAACCAGGTTATTTCCCTAGACCCGGTTTTGGTGGGCCGGGTCTTAAAACTGATCAATTCCGCTTATTACAGTCCGAGCCGCCAGGTTACCAGTTTAGTGCGGGCCATTATCATGTTAGGCATTAATACGGTCAAAAATTTAGCCCTTTCCCTGGCGGTCATGGAAAGCCTGCATCCCAAACGGAACGCCCCGGGTCTCAACATGGACGGGTTTTGGCGCCATTCCCTGTGCGTGGGGGTGGCGGCAAAGACCATAGCGAAAAAGCGGGGGGTTGATATTAAACTGCGGGAAGAGTATTTTACCGCCGGCCTCCTCCATGATATTGGAAAAATCCCCCTGAATGCGGTGCTAACTACGAAGTATATGCTCACCGTAAGCAGCGCCGATAGGGAGCGGAACAGCCTCTTCCTCATGGAAGACCGGACCCTGGGAATTAATCACTGCGCGTCCGGCGCCATGATTGTACACGCCTGGCGGCTTACCGGGGCGGTGGCGGAGGTGATTGAACACCACCATACCTATTTGACCTACCAAGGCTCTTTTCGGGACATACTCTTCACCGTGGCGGCGGCCAACCAATTTGCCGCTTCCATGGAGATCGGCTTTTCCGGCGACCGGTATCCCGCAAAGATTGATCCATCGGTGTGGGAATATTTAGGGTTTAACCGGGATGTTTTTGAGGAATTGGAACCGCTGGTCATGCAAGCAATCGAGAAGGCCCAGATATTCCTTAAATTGTAATTGCCCAAGGAGGATAGGATGTTATCCGTGCGTATTTGGGGGGATCGGGGCTCCATTCCCTGTCCGGGAAATAAAACCGTGGTTTTTGGGGGAAATACCGCCTGCCTTGAGATACGGGCGGATGAACGGCTGATCATTGTGGACCTGGGAACGGGCATTAAACCCCTGGGGGATTGGCTGATTGCCAATGATTTTAAAAAAGGCCCCATTGAAGCGGATATTTTTATCACCCACACCCATTGGGATCATATTATGGGATTCCCCATGTTTACGCCTATTTTTTTGCCCACCACCAAACTGCGGATACAGGGCCCCGTTTCCTATGAGGATGAAACCCTGGAATCGATCATAGGAAACCAGCTCTCCTACCGGTACTGGCCGGTCAGGCTTACCGAACTTTCCGCCCACATTGAATACGGCAAGATCAAGGAAACGGTTATCGATATGGGCGGCGGGCTTCAGGTTTCAACCAAATACTTGAACCATCCCATCCTCTGCCTGGGCTACCGCTTTGAATACCAAGGCAAGTCTATCGTAACCGCCTATGATACGGAGCCCTTCTGGAATGTATTTCCCACGGATGTCCGGGACCCTCACTATAACGAAGACGCCGCGCGGGAAGGGGAAGAGGCCGCGCGGGAGGAGAATGAAAAGATGCTGCGCTTTTTCTATAAGGCGGATATTCTTATCCATGACTGCCAATATACCGCCAAGGAGTATGACCCCTCTAAATTAGGGTGGGGGCATAGTTCCTATGAACACGCCATTATTGCCGCCAACAAGGCCCGGGTGAAAAAACTTATCTGTTTCCACCATGACCCCAACCGGACGGATAAAAAATTGATGAACCTGGAAAACCACTACCGCCGCTGCGTCCAGGGCAAAACCTCAATGGAAATTATCATAGCCCAAGAAGGCATGGTTATCGAAGCGTAACCAGGGGATAACGGATAGAGAACAGCGAAGCAGCGGGCCTCCCGCTGTTTAATCTCCGCCGCCTATACTGTCCGCCTTGTACCTCTGCTTTGTTGTGGGCCTGTTACCGGTTATCCGCCCGCTGTTCCCTAGGGCAACGCTGATTAACTTGACACCGGACTAAAGTCCGCAATCAGCGTTGCCCTGTTATTTTTCTCGTTTTCCTGCGGAAAACCGCGAAAAATCATAATAAAGCAGCGCTGAATAATTTTCGATTGAATTCGGACCGAAGGTCCGCATTCAGCGCTTCCTTAGGGTTGTTTTTAGGTACTCCGCGCCCTAGTTAGGTTAGAGTCTGTCCATAAAGCAACCGGCTGTATGGACAGGCACTAGGCGCTCTTCGACCTAACGGGGTTCCCTGCGCCAGTCTTCCGCGAGGTATAAGCCCAGGTTCTCGGCGCCGGGCTGTCCCGGCAGCAGTTTGAGGCTGAAGGCGTTAGAACGGGGGGCTATGGTCAGCGGGGCATCGGAATTTTCATAGTAGCAGACCCGCATCTCAGGCCGCAGTTGGGCAATAATATCAGCCGCCGCGTTGACCGCGATGCGGTTCTGCTCCTCCGGGAGAAAGGCCCGGCAGGTGGGGCAGGAACACCATTTTTTTTCCTGATTCCGTTCCGGCCACAGGTGTATGACCGGAATTTTCGGATAACGCTGCAAAAATGATTGAATAACCGCCCGGAATATCCGCTGGGAATCCGGATGGGTGGGGCAAAAATGGCATGATTTCACCCGTTTCCCCGCTTCCATCCTGAAAAGTTCCCGGCGGGCAAAAAAATACCGCCGGGGCAGGAGCAGGGAAAGGTCCCAGCCCCCCGCTTCAACGATAAACCCATGGGGATCAAGCCGGGAGAGCGCTCGTTCCTGGAAATCGCCGCGCCGTTGAAACAGCTTCTTGATGTTGGCGGCCTGTTCATAAAAGGGCAGGACTATCGCGTCAACCCCGTTTCGGGCGGCCCAGATCAGGGCCATATCCCGGTCCCGTGGGGAAGTCTCCCGGCTTATAACCAAACGGCGCCATTTCGCCGGCTCCCCCTCTGAAGGCTGATACGCGCTGGTCCTGGAAACAGCATAGCCCCCCGGCGGATCCCCCGCAGGCCGGGGCAGGATTTCCCGGTCCGGACGGAGCCACCCGACTCCCAGGGCGTTCAAAAAATCGTAAACCCCGTTGCAGAGACCCCGTTTTGACGCGCCGAACAGTTCCAGACGATCCAGGCCGAGCCGCCAGGAAAAACCGTTTTGGGCATCCCCGCCGTTCCCGGTGTTGAGGACCATAAGCGGCGTTGATGCATCCGGAGCTTCCAGGGAACCATCCATGAGCCGGGGCGTCGGAAGCGCAATTCCCGCCTGGCTCCGGAGGAGGCCGATAATCCGCCGGAGATCCTCAACGCTCCTTGGTACGGCCCCAAGATCGCCGGGGAGCAGCAGCGCCCAGTCCTTGGAAACATCAAAAAAAACCATAGGTATTATTGTAGATGCTTTTGTGATTTTAATACAGATAAACTTTCATGCGGCCCGATGCCGGGGGCTGACAGATAGGCGGGGCATCCTTCCTGCCAGCCGCTAACAAAGGGGGCCGCGAATCCTGGCCGTGGCGGGCGGGCGGATTTTCACGGATTTCCGGCGGCCCCGCTAATCCATGGACCGTGTAAAATATCCGCTTTACGCAGCGCTTATCAAGCCCCCCTGGTTAAACCGGACTTTTTAACACAGTCCGCGGAGAACCTATGATTTAGATTATCGGGAGAACGTGGTACCCTGGTCTGACGGGGCCAGGGAAGGTCAGCCCCTTGCGGGGCTAATTATAAGAGGTGGAAGGCTGATCCGTGTTGTGAGGAAATCCCGCAAGGGAGGAACCCCGGCA
>JAITHL010000146.1 GCA_031279975.1 Treponema sp.
GCGCTTGTGGATTTTTGCGTCAAAATAGCCGCAAAAATCCCGTTTTTGGGGCTCCTTTGGGGAGTTTGCAGGGTAAAAAACGCGCTTTTGGCGCGTTTTTTTCATTGAATCGCGCGAAGCGCCACAAACTCCTAGGGCGGGAAACCGCAAGGGAACCTCTGAAAACAACCGGTTTTTAGAGGTTCCCTGCTTTTATTTCATTGCGGGTCTATCAAAACAGGGCATGGGATTTTCAAAATTCGCTATGCGGTTTGAAAAATACGCTTCAAAAAGATAAAAACGCGACGCGGGGTTTATAAAACGCGGTCCAGGGGTTTCACATTCCGGTTCAGGGTTATATAGTGTCTGTCCATAAAGCCGGTTGCTTTATGGACAGACCTTGCATTTTTTCGCCTAAAGGCTGCGAAAATGCGTTTTTTAAGGAAGTCTGTCTATAATGTGTCCACATTATAGACAGACTCTATATAAACCCGCTCCGTGTTCTTAAACCCGCGGTCTGGGTTTTTTACCACCTGGAACAGGTTCTTAAAACCGTTTTGCTGTTTTCAAATCCCGCCCCCGCCCGCGCCCCGCCCGCTGCTGTCCGCGCTCCCCCTCACTCTCTTCCGGCAATAAAGAGCAGCTCCCCTAGGGTTTGGGCAAAGCCGCTGATATCCCGCCGGGAAAGGGACCCCAGGGGAATGGTTTCCTGGAATAACGCGCTTCCCCGCCCGCCGTCATAGAGTTCGCACCGGGCGCCGCCCTCGCGCAGGGTAATGGATAAGCGGAAGCGGCGGGCCCCTGTTGCCGCGTCGACGCCGGTTTTCTTCAAGGTTCCGCGGAGAACAGCCGCGGTCCGCCGGCTCCAAGCCGGGTCAAGCTCCAGAACCAGCGCTGCCGGCAGCCGGATACCCCGCTGCCGGAGCGCCCCCGGGTTTAAGGCATAGAGCCGTTCCGCCGCTTCCTGTTTTTCCCCCGTGCTTGCCTTGCCGGAACGGCAGATTTCCGTATAGATTTCGGCGATCATATCCCGTTCCCAGAGGGGATCAAAGCGCGTTATCAGTTCCCCCAGGAGGTCCTTGTCGCGCAGCAGTTTCCCCGCCGCCGCGGCATAGAAGGTTTCCGATTCGGGTATCAGGGGAACCTCAAAGTCCCGGGCCTTTTGCAGGTAGCCGAGGGCTCGCCGGGGATAGGAGTCAAAGGCATGGTAATACTGAAGCTGCGCGTCAAGCCCCCCTTCTTCCCAGGCCCGCCTCCCATAGGCATGGCCCGCCAGGAGGCTGTACTTCTTATAGAGGATTTCATGGGACCGGTACATATAGTAATAGCCCCAGCGCCGAAAGAAGGACAGGAGCTGTTCCCCCCAGGACGGGTAGAGTTTAGCGCCCTCGGCCATTGCCAGGCCCCGGTAGGTTTTTAAAAGAATTTCATGGATGTCCCGTTTATGCCGGTCCGGATCAATGCCGTAGTTGATCATCCAGGAGAGGTCCCCGGCTCTTAAACAGTCTTCCGCATAGCGTTTAGCCTCCTCAAGGCGGCCCGCGGTTTGATAGGCCTGGGCCAAATTGATCTTGGAAAGGGGGGAGCCGTCGATTTCATAGGCGGCGTACAGTTCCCCCAGGGCCCGGGAAATATCGAGGCGGCGCAAAAACAGCTCCCCCCGGGCAAGCCGCCCCGAAGCGCGGTTCTTGACGGCCAAGGAAGCGCCGGTCCGGTCAAAGGCTTCGGCGTAATGGTAAAACCGGCTTTCCAGGATAGAAAGGTTGTAATGGGCCACCGCGGTAAATTCCTGGGCCCCCAGCGCTTCCCCCCGGGTTATGGCGTCCAAATACCAGGTCTTGGCCTCATCATACTGGAACAGGTCGGAATAGATGGTTCCCAGGGTCATGGAAAATTCCGGGTCCGGCCCCAGCCGGCTTACCGCGGCCCGCAGCAGCGCTTCCCCTTCGCGCAAACGGTGGAGCTTATAGTACATCCAGGCTAAACTGCCGGCGGCCTCCCGGTTGTCCGGTTCAATGCGCAGCAGCCGTTCCAGATAATGGGCGGAAAGGGCGTCCCGGTTCAAATACCCCGCGGTCCGGGACAGGCGGTACAGGACCTCCGGATCATCCGGCAGCAGCTGTTCTACCTTTTGGTACGCATCCCAGGCCAGGCCGTACAACCCGCGGCTGTAGTAGAGGGAACCTAATGCCCAGGGAAAGCGGTCGTCCTGGGGATGGCGCCGCTCCCCCAGGGCGTATAGCTCGATGGCCCGTTCCCAATATTCCGCTTCTTTTGCCGCGGCGGCGGCGTTAAAAAGCGTATCCGCCTCCGCCCCGGCCTCCATGCCCGGCGGGACCTGGCCCGATGCCGCCCCGGCCTGGCCCTGGACCGTCTGAACCCCCAGGGCCCAGAAAAATCCCAGGGCCAACAGCGGCGGAAAGCAGCCCCGGCGCTTGGGCAAGAGGGCGGTTAAGAGCGGGCAGAGGTTGGCCAAGAGCCGCCTGAGCCGGGGCGCCCGCTTCCCATATTGGCTTGAAAACAGCCGGTACTGCTGGAGGCAGCGGCGGAACCCTTCGTCCCCATAGGCCGGGGCGTATTGGGCCTCCGCCGCCGCTTGATACAGGGCATAGGCGTTCAAATGCCGCCGCCCATCCAGCGACCGCGCCCACTCCCCGGCTCCCGCTTGTTTGTCCCGCGCGCAGCCGATAAACCAGAGCCGCCTTTGGGCGTGGGCCCAAAGCCGGCGGGTCTTTTTCCGGGCGTCCCGGGTAAGCCGGGCCCCCAGGTACAGGCCGAAACGGGGATAGAGCGTCAAGGCCAGGAAGAGGCCCGCCAGGAGTGGCCATCCCCGCCGCATAAAACGCTGGACATACCGCCCCAGGGATGTGAAGGAAGGCCCGGCTGAACCGGCGGCTCCCGCATCCCGGCCCTGGCGGTAGGGGTTGTTGAGTATCTCCCGCATCAGCCGCTCAAAGAGTTCCGGGGATATGCCGGAAGAAAACCCCGGGTCCTCCCTCTCCGCAAGCTGCTCAGTGGTGGGATCATACTCGATCCAGCCGTACTGGGGATAATAGACCTCCACCCAGGCATGGGCCATATCAGCCCGGACCGGGTAATAATCAAAGGTATTCTGGCTGGTATCGACAAAAAAGCCCGCCGCGGCCCGGGCGGGAATTCCCAGGGAGCGCAGGAGCAAGGTCATGGCAAAGGCATAGTAGGAACAGTAGCCCTTCTTGGATTGAAAGAGGAAGTGGGCAAGCTGGTCCCCGTCAGGGGCTATGCCGGGCCTCAAACTATACCGGTATTCCCCATACCGCAGCCCTTCATACACCGCCTGAACCAGCTCCCAATAGGAAGCCAAGCCCAGGGTCATCTCCCGGGCCAGGGACGCGATCCGCTCATCCCCGCCGTATTCGGTGTAATGGGCATGGTCCTCAGCGCTTAAACCCAAATCCGCCGGGGAGTATCCCCCGTCCGGCCCGGTCCCTTGTTCAGGAAGCGCGGCAAACAGCTCCAGGGGCAGGGCTTCGCTGGTATGGCTCTTCACCATATAGGCGGAACTAAAGGAAGAAGCGTCCCATTGGGCATAGGGAATAATCTCCGCCGGCTGATGCATACCGATAAAGGCGGAGGCGTCAAAATTTACCAGAAAATATTCCTGTAGGGTTTCCTGGTATTTCCGGGGGGCCGGAAGGTCCAAAAGCGTCCGCCCTCCGGGAAGCCGCCGCGGATGGGCCGCTTCATCCCGCTCAAGGGAGCGGAAAAAGCCCTGTTTGGGGGTATAACCGGAAAGGATAAAGCGGCGGAGGAAGATATGGGCGTCATCCCGGGGCTTGCGGACTATCAGTATCAGGTCCTCATTGACGCGGATTTCGCTTTCCAGCCTGAGCAGGGGGGAAAAATCAAAGCTCAAGAGCGTGGGCTGGAGGAGCCCCTTGCCCTGTCCCAGGGCCTGTTCATGGGAGGGGCGGATGAGGAGTATCCCGCCCAAAAACACTATGCAGACCGCCGCGGCGGCGGCGGCTATTTTCTCGCGCCCCCGGGCCGCTGTTTCAGGGGGCAAGGACCAGAGCAGGGCCAGGAGATGGATGAAGAGCAGGGCCGCAAACAGGCCGAGCATCACCACGGGCCGGCGGTAGGCTTCCATTTCCGCCGGGCGGACCGCGCAAAACAGCCCCAGCAGGGCCCATTGGGAGATGACGCAGTCGGCGCGGAAAAAGGCCCGGGACCGGGCGGCGAGGAAGGTGGTTCCGGCGGCCCAGTAATAGGGCGGCAGGGCCGCAAAGTAATTCCTATCCGTATTGAGGATCAGGGAGTCCAGGGCCGCGGCGGTTAGGGCGTCAAGGGGAACCGCGACGCGGGCTAAGACAAAGAGGGACCGGATCATCCAGGGCAGCAGGAGCAAAACGAGGGCCGCGGCGGGCGGCTTGAACCGCTTCCGCCGGGCCCCGCCGGGGTATGCCAGGACCAGGGGAACGATCAGGCCCGCAAGGAGGACCGCCGTAAACGCCGGGGTATCCGCCAAATCCCGGGCGGCCAGCCGGTATTGAAAGAGGATGAAGCCCAGCCCCAGGGAGCGCAGCGCCAGGGCCGGCAAGGGGGGCGCCGCGCCGGACCCCGCGGGGGCGGCGCGGCGGATTTTTGCCCTGTTCAGTTGTTCAATCCTCGCGCGGGGCAGCCGGTTTTTTGCCGCGGACATAGGGTTTCGGTCTCCTTCTGTTGATAAGATTACTCCATAATAGCGGCTGTTGCAAAACTCCCGCTTTGCGGCAGCCGCTCTATTATAGAAAATTTGCCTTTGTGGAATACCCGCAAAGGCGCGGCTGCTGCCCCGCATGGCCCGCGGCCCCGCGGCGCGGGGGCGTCCCTCTGCCGTCCGTTGTCCTAGAACCTGTTCAAATTGTAGATTTTTTGCGGCCAATAGACCGCAAAAATCCCGATTTTCGGGTTCTTTTTGAGCCCGCAAGGTAGAATTTTGGCGTTTGCAACGCCAAAATTCCAGAATTTGAACAGGCTCTTAAAATAGCCGCGGATTGTCCCCGCCCCGGGGCGGTTTTACCCGGTTTGACTAGGAGTTTGTGGCGCTTTGCGCTATCCAACCTCAAAAAACGCGCAAAAGCGCGTTTTTTACCCTGCAAACTCCCCAAAGGAGCCCATAAATCGGGATTTTTGCAGCTACTTTGATGCAAAAATCCACAAGCGCCACAGGCTCCTAGACTATGCTATGCCTATCGCCCTCGTTAGGGCCGGTATTTTCGGGGAGTTCCCCTTCAAATTGCTTGAAACTAACGGAAATAGCCTCGGAAACCTTGCTTAAAATCTGTTTTTGGAAGAGAGCCGACGTTTTGAACTCTGGGCAGGGGTAGGCCGCGGTCGCAAAAAGGGCGGGCGGTTCAATCTCAAGAGCAAGGGCTATCCGTTCCAGCATGGGGAGGCTGGGGAAATTCCGCTCGCTTTCTATCAAGGCTATGTAATTGGTCGAGGTGTTCACCCGCTCGGCAAGCCGCGCCTGGGTGATTCCCAATATATGCCTTTGGGCCTTCATATTGAAAGCCAATACCGATTTCAGACTTATCATGCCTCAACTGTGCCTAAAAAATATTTTAGAGTTCCGCGGGGGGTTGACAATTTATTCACAACAAAGTAAAAAAATATGGTATGGATAAACTTTTTCATTCATAGGGAACGATAAAGTCCAATCTGGCGGTTGTCTGTAAGGAATTTCCGCTTCCGGGGCCGTTCTTTGGGAAGGAATGAGGGCTTCAAAATGGGTTATTTTGACCCATATCAAGCCCTTGAGAGCTTGAAGGGGAACTATGAAGGTTATCGTTAAAAAAACAACGGAATTGTCTGAATCCGAACAGTATGGAATTCTTACGCTGTTCAATACGGTTTTTGAGAAAGACAGAACCATGGAACATTTCCGCCGTCAGTTTTTTAATACGGTTTTAGGCTATTCTTATCATGCCGTTTTGTACGATAACAATCTGATAGCCGGCTGTTATTCGTATACGCCCTCTTATTACCGCGTGGAGGGCAAACGCTGTCTTTGCGCGCTTGGCCTCGATTTAATGATAGGGAAAGAATACCGCGGCAAGGGTCATTTTCAAACGATGTTTGCCGCCTGCGTTGATTATATGCGGAATGACGGCGTAACGTTTATTATCACGTTCCCCAATGATATTTCATATCCCGGATTTATCAAATCGAAACTCATTTATGATTTTGGCTGCCTTGCCGCTTATGCTCTTCCCTACCGCATAGGCGGAATAAAACCGGCGCTCAAAGCGTTGAATTGGCTGTCAATTTGCGGAGCGCGTTCATTCGTGTTTTTAACTTCGCTGTTTGCGGGTAATACCATATATCGGTTCCCCCTTGAGAAAGAAGCGGAAACCTATAATCAAGCGCGCTATACTCAGCCCGGCGGCGATTACCATAGAGGATCATGCAAGGGGAGCGGCTTTGTCTATAAGATTATGGATTATGACGGCGTGAGGACCGCGTTTCTTATAGACGTTTTTGTAAAATCGGCAAAAAATTTTAACGCCGCCGTTAAGCGCGTTATCAAAAACCATCATAGGGAATTTGACATACTGCTGTATGTGGGCCGTCTTCCCTTTGGGGCGCATGGTCTTATTACCGTTCCAAAACAATTTTCACCTAAAAACTTTCACTTTTTAGGACAGCTATTACAGGAGGATGTAATAAAGACAGATGTATTTTTTAATCTCAACAATTGGGATATAAATCTGTCGAATTACGATTTGTTATGAACATTCTAACCTTTGACATTGAGGAGTGGTTTCATATTCTCGATAATGATTCCACAAAAACGGCAAATGAATGGCGGCAGTACGATTCGCGCATTCATAGTAACATGGAGCGTATTTTCGAGGTACTGGACGAAACCGGGGCAAGGGCCACCTTTTTCTGTCTTGGCTGGATAGTGGAAAAATATCCCGATGTTATCAAAGCTATTGTCAATAAGGGCTACGAGGCCGGTACCCATACGGATATGCATCAGCTCATTTATGAACAGAACCCCAGGGTCTTTTCAAGGGACATAGAACGGTCTATAAAAACCTTGGAAGATATAAGCGGCAAAAAGGCGCGTTGTTTCCGCGCTCCCGGTTTTTCCGTGCGTGAAGATAACCGCTGGGTATTTGATGTTTTGGTAAACTTGGGAATTTCGATAGACAGTTCTATTTTTCCCGCGCCTCGCTCGCATGGAGGTTTTTCTTCTTACAAGGCGGATGTCCCGGCGCTTGTTCAATACGACGGGATTCGGCTCAAAGAATTTCCCATCAGTTACACAAATGTTTTTGGCAAGCCTTTCGCCTATTCCGGCGGGGGCTATTTCAGATTCTTCCCCTATTGCTGCGTGAAACACTGGGCAAAAAAGAGTCCCTACGTAATGACCTATTTTCACCCCCGTGATTTTGACGCCGGGCAGCCGGTGATTAAGAATCTACCGTTAAGCCGGAAATTCAAATCATACATAGGAATATCCGGGGCATACAAAAAGCTGAAGGCGTTCCTCAATGATTTTGAGTTTACCGATATAGACGGAGCGGATAAACTCATTGATTGGGAGAATGCGCGGGTTATTACCGTCTAAATTAGAGCTGTTCTGAAACTTCAGTTTCAGAACAGCTTCCGCTTAAAAACGCGGTTTCGCAAGGCTTTAGCCTGAGAAACCGCGGGACGTGTTCCGAAACCAACCGGGTTTTGGAACACGTCTATTTAATGGGGAAAAGCAAGGGGGCGCGGCGCGGCCCCCCTTGCCGGCGGCGGCATGCCGCGCCTAGCGCCTCATATACCGGGCATGCACCCCCTCCGCGGCGTTGTAAAACCGGACGCAGGTTTCCGCATAGCTTTCCAATTCCCCGGGCGCGTCACTGCTGATAATGAAAAGAATATCCACCCGCCGCGGCGGTTCCCGGTTCTGTAAAAAACGCTCAAGGCCCGCGCCGGACTGGGGGGCCCGGGGCAGGGCCGTGATCAGGACGCCCCACCCTTCAGCCGCGGGGGGCAGGCCATCGGGGCTGTCCAAGGGAAGGGCCGCCGGATAGGCCAGCAGTTCAGCGAAGGCCCCGGCGCGCGTCAGCGGCCCTTCGGTGCGCCCCCCCGCCAGGCCCGGCGGCTCTTGGCCCGCGGCCCCCTCCAGGCCGCGGCCCGCTTCCATGCCGGTATAGCCGAGCCGGACCTCCCTGCCCTGGCCGGAACATTCCAGGGCCAGGGCCAGGGCGTTTTCGCAGAGCATATCCACCCCTTGCCGGGCCGCGTCAAGGGTATACAGGAGGGGATCAAACTGGGTATCCACCAGGATGAGCAGCCGCCCTAAGGGAGGGGGCTCAAACTCCCCTTCACGGATAACCATATCCCCCAGGTGGCCGTAGAGTTTCCAGTTTATCCGCCGGGGATCATCCCCTGGAACATAGGGCCGGTGATCGGTAAGGGTGTCAGAGCGGAGATACCGCTGTTCCAGGGACCGGAGGCTTCCCCCGGCATGGAGGGCAAGGGAAGGGGGCTTCTCCGCGGCCCAGGGGGCGGCTAAAAGGCGGGGCCCCGGTTCCTGCGGCAGGGAGAAGGCAAGGCGGAAAAACCCGAAGGCGTCAAAAAAATACAGCCGGTCCCGCCCGCCGTAATAGGCCCCCCGTTCAGGAACATGGAGGAGACCCTGGTCTTCCCGGAGCCGGCGGGGCTCCAGAACGCGGCGCAGGACCCGGCCGTCCCGGGTACGCAGGGTAAACTCATAGCGGATCAGGATACCGGGGAACCGGAAGGCCCATACCCCGCCCCGGGGCGGCGGCTCCTCCCGGGGGAAGAGGGCTACGGCGATCCGCATCCCCGCTTCGGTTGACCGGGGAAGGGCCCGGGCCTGTAAACCCAGGGCGCCCTTCCAGTGGATAAGGGCCAGGACGCAAACGCCGGCAAAGCAATACCCCAGCGCCGCGAGGGGGATGACGCCCAGCAGGATGAGAACCGGCTCTTTCCGCGACAGCCCGGCCCAGAGGCAGAGGAGGGCGGTAAGGCAAAAAAACACCCCCAAGCCCCCCGGCGCCGGGACCGGGGCCCGCCGGGGGGCTTCAGGCGGTTTTAATTCCATTGATTCGCGCAAGACAAAGCTCCCGGAGCAGCTGCTCTCCCTGGAGCCGGGGGTTCCGGGATTTCAGCCGGTGGGCAAGCACCGGGCCGGCCAATTGCAGGATATCCTCATCGATAACATAGGTTCTGCCCTTAACCAAGGCCAGGGCCTTCACCGCCCCAAGCAAATGGAGCCCGGCCCGGGGAGAAGCGCCGAACAGGAAGCCCTCCTGGGTCCGGGTATCCCGCACCAGGTCCGCGATGGCGCCCCGCAGGGCGGGATGGCAGAACACCGCGGCCGCCGCTTCCTGGGCGGCTAAAAAGTCCGCCAGGCCGATAGCGGGTTCCAGGGTATGCAAAATATGTTCAGCCGGATTATCGGTTAATATCGATAATTCCGCGTCCCGGTCTGGATAGCCCAGGGACAGGCGCATCATAAACCGGTCCAACTGGGCCGCGGGGAGGGGAAAGGTCCCTTCGCTTTCAATAGGATTCTGGGTGGCGATAACCAGAAAGGGCAGGGGCGGCCTATGGGTTGCGGCGCCGACCGTAACCTGCCCTTCGGCCATCACCTCCAGCAGGGCGGACTGCGCTTTGGGGGTGGTCCGGTTTATTTCATCCGCCAGCACGATGTTAGCCAGCACCGGGCCGGGGACAAAGCGGAAGGAACGGCTTTCGGGATCAAAAATATCCACCCCGGTAATATCATAGGGCAGCAGGTCCGGGGTAAATTGTATGCGTTTAAAGGCCAGACATTCTCCGGGCGCGGTTTGGATAAGCCGGGCGAGGGTCTTGGCCACCGTGGTCTTTCCCAGGCCCGGATTATCCTCGATCAGGATATGCCCCTTTGCCAGGATGGCGGCGGTAAGGAATTCTAAAAAAGGCCGTTTGCCCCGGATAACCTGTTCGGCGCCCGCGATAAGGGCCGCCGCCGCTCCGTTTTCTATGGTATGCAAAAACGCCATTATTATCTAAGGATACTACGCCGGGTTTGTTCTTTGCAATGCAATAGCAAAAAAGTCCGCGAGGATCGCGCATACAACCGGGGGGACCGGAGGGCGGGCAATTTGGCTTTGCCGAATTGCCCGCCCCGGAGTTTCGCCCTTCCGTCCCGCCTTCGTCCGCTGACGGCTTGGCTATGCCGCGCAAGCGGCTGCCTTTCCATGCCGCCTTTTCCTCCCGCAATGCGGCGCCTTCGCGCTTGCCCGGCGCATTAGAGGGGCGCGGACTACGGCAAAGGGCCGCGCCTTTTTGCCCCCCGGCGTTATTCGCAAAATTTATCTAACCGGTGAAACCAAATCACGGTTAAATATTTTTTGTGAAATTTGCAGCATGGTTCCATTCTCAAACAGTTCATCCAAGGCGTTATTCAATGCGTTGGTGAGAGCGTCATTCCCTTTTTTCAGGCAAATACCAATGTATTCATCTGAAGGCCCCTGCCAAATCACTTCATAGGGGCTGTTTTCTTTTCCCGCATAGTCAAACGCGACAATGTTATCAACCACAACAAGATCAACCCTTTTCAATGACAAGTCATCGAAACAATTAAGAATCTTGTCATAGGAATATGATGTAAAGCCTACACCCTGTTCGCTCAATCTTTCAGTAAAATATTGGGCTGTCGTATCAACTTGATAACACACACTATACCCTGCTATGTCTTCTGGTTTTTCGATTGCAAAACCGGAATCTTTGAGGGCCGCAATAGTTATGGAACTGTCAATATATGGTCTGGTGAAATTATATTTAGCTTGTCGCACAGGTAAAATAGTGATATTAATGGCCATATCATACCTGTTGGCGTCTAAACCGGGCATAATAGCTTCCCATGCGACATCTATGTAGTCCACCTGAAGTCCCAATGTTTCAGCCAATGCCTTTGCCAGCTCAATATCAAACCCAATAAGCGTTTTACCATCGGTATCGTAGTATTCCATAGGCGGATACCCGATTTCAACACCCACAGTGAGCGCGCCGTCTTTAATAGTAAGACCTTGCCGCCGCTCTGCTTTTTTTGCGCATCCAACGCACAAAAAACTTAACACAAAAAAGCAAAAGACCGCCTTGCAAGCCTGTTTCATTTTATCATTCGATGTTGTCAGCCATAGCCTATTACAGGCGGCATTTTTTGCGATTTGTGTTACCTTTTTAATCTATGCCGTTCCTATGCCAATGTTTTTCCTGATTGCTTCAAGAAGCGCAATTTCACATTCATAATCTTCAATATAGTACAACCATACGCCCGCAATTTCTTCTTCTGTGTAAGCCAGTATCCCTTAATTCGCCTCCTCGTTGGCCTTTAAGAATACAATCAGAGAAAAAAATTGTCAAGACATATACGGGAACATAACCTCTCCTCTCAACTGAAATTAAAAATAAATAGATAACCCTTTAGGACAATGGATGGCACAGGCGGGCAGGGCGCTGCCGCGCGGCGGCCCATAGGGGGAGACTTCAACCGGGGGGACCGGGGGGCGTTACGGCACTATCCGGCTTGGCCGGAACGCCGCCAGCAGTTTAGCAGATGATCGTTTACCAAGCCCGCGGCTTGCAGGAAGGAGTACATAATGACAGGCCCCGCAAAGGTAAAGCCCCTTTTCTTGAGCGCCCGGGAGATTTCCTGGGAAAGGGCCGTGGAAGCGGGAACCTCTTGCGTGGTACTGAAGCGGTTTATCCGGGGCTCCCCGTCTACCCAATCCCAGAGCCATTGGGAAAAACCGGCGGGGCCTTCCATCATGGCGCAATAGGCCCGGGCGTTTTGAACAGCCGAAAGGATTTTTAAGCGGTTGCGGATAATCCGGCTGTCCCCCATGAGGCGTTCCACATCCTTTTCCCCGTACCGGGCTATCTTTTCGGGCCGCATCCCGCTGAAGGCTTTACGGTATCCTTCCCGGCGCTTTAGGATGGTGAGCCAGGACAGCCCTGCCTGGGCGCCTTCGAGGATAAGCAATTCAAAGAGTTTTTGATCCTCCCGTAAGGGGCGGCCCCATTCTTCATCGTGGTATTTGATATACAGTTCATCCCCCAAACACCAGGGGCAGCGGATGACCGGGCTATACATAAGGCGTTCTTCCTCCCCAAAAGACTTGTACACCTTAAAACTATCGGCTACCATAACCCAGCTATGAAAAGTATGACGGCGGCGGCGGGCTATTATGGGCGCCGTCTAAACCTTATCAAGCCCCCCGAGGGGCGTATTGCCCTTTTTCAGCCCAATTCCGTAGTGATTTCCTTAAAAGACATTCCCGCTGGGGCAAAAGACCCGCCCCCTGAAGCGGGGGAACGCCACCCTATTCAAGGAAAACAGGATGAGCTATGACTACATTCCCGCCGCGGAGGGCGGACTCCTGCCCTTTACCAAGAACCTCTACGCCTGCGCGCTGGTCCACGCGCCGCGGACTACGTAGGGCTATATTGCCCGCAACCCCCTGGTAACGAAGGATGACCGGGAGCGGCTGGGCCTGCCCCTGCGCGACTCCACGCCCAGCCCCCATCCCGCGCCGGATGTCCGGCCTGAAACCGGGGGAGCCTGCGGGCAAGGGGGCGCGCCGGGTCTTTCAATACCCGGAAGAGGACCACGGCAAGGCGGCGGACTACGCCACGGCCTACGAGAACTCCAGGGGCCAGCGCGGCCCCTGGTCAAACGCAACCAGCCCGCTTATTAGCGGATGAAGCCCGCTTATTAGCAGATGAATGAGCATATCATTCCGCTTGCGCGGATGAACATATTTTTTTCGAGCAAGGAGTTTTATATGCGTATCAAAGGATTGTTCTTATGCCTGGCGCTGCTGCTGCTCATCGCGGGGCTGACCGCCTGCGGCGGCGGCCAAGGCGGAGAGCGCGGAAAACGCCCGCCGGAGCAAGGTGAAGCGTATTTTTGACGTTACCAAAGTCGAAGCGTACCTGGCGCAATACACAGGGGACGCGGGAGCCGAACAGACCGGAGACGGTGCGGCAGGTACGCCGGACCTGGCCTTGAACGTGCCG
>JAITHL010000188.1 GCA_031279975.1 Treponema sp.
TTCAGTTTCAGAACAGCTTCCGCTTAAAAACGCGGTTTCACCGGACTTTAGTCCGCAGGCTTTAGCCTGAGAAACCGCGGGACGTGTTCCGAAACCAACCGGGTTTTGGAACACGTCTACTGATTAACTTGACGCTAATCAGTATCGCCCTTGAACCTATGGTTCAGGGTATTTGCTCATTTCATTGCGCAAATACCGGTAAGAAACACTGATTGCGGACTAGAGCCCGCATCCCCGGCTGGATTCGGACCGAAGGCCCGCAATCAGCGCTTCCTTGGACCCCTTACTTCGCGCCGCTGGGGACCTTGGTCACCAGGCGCAGCGACGCGGTAAGGCCCTCAAGCTGGTAGTGGGGCCGTAAATAGAAGCGGGCGCTGTAATAGCCCGGCTGGCCCTCCACCGCCTCGACCTCAACCTTTGCCTCAGCCAGGGGATACTTGGCCTTGACTTCCTCTGAGGCGTTGGGGTCCCCGGTTACGTACTGGGAAATCCAGTCCCCCAAAAAGCGTTCCATATCGACCCGCTCTTTGAAGGAGCCGATCTTGTCCCGGACTATGCACTTGAGGAAGTGGGAGAAACGGCTCGCGGCGAAAATATAGGGCAGCCGGGCGGAAAGCGCGGCGTTGGCCGTGGCGTCCGGGGAATCGTAGACCGCCGGGTTGTTTACCGTTTGGCCCCCCAAGAACACCGCGTAATCCGTGTTCTTCCAGTGAATGAGGGGCAGGAAGCCGTTCTTGGACAGTTCCGCTTCCCGCCGGTCGGTGATGGCGATCTCCGTGGGGCATTTCTGGGCCACCCCGCCGTCCTCTGAGGGGAAGGTGTGGGTGGGCAGACCCTGTACCGCGCCGCCGGACTCAACCCCCCGGATATTGGCGCACCACCCGTAGGTGGCGAAGGACCGGTTGACGTTGGCCCCCATGGCGTAGGCGGCGTTCATCCAGTTGTACTTGGAGCTGTCCCCGGCGCCCACTTCCTCCTCAAAGGCAAATTCCTCCACCGGATTGGACTTCACCCCATAGGGGGTCCGGCTGAGCACCCGCGGCAGGGTCAGGGCGATATACCGGCTGTCGTCGGAATCCCGGAAACTTCTCCAGGCCGCGTATTCCGGGGTGGTGAATATCTTGGTGATATCCCGTGGATTGGCCAGCTCCTGCCAGGAAGAGAGGTTCAACAGGGTGGGGTCCGCCGCGGAGATAAAGGGCATGTGGGATGCGGAGGCGATCTGGGCTATGCCCTTCAATACCTCGATATCCTGGGGGGAATGGTTGAAATAGTAATCCCCGATGAGCGCGCCGTAGGGCTCGCCCCCGGCGGTTCCGTACTCGTCCTCATAGAAACGCTTAAACAGGGGGCTCTGATCCCAGGCGGTTCCCTTAAAACGCTTGAGGGTCTTGGCCACGTCGTTCTTGGATATATTCAGCACCCTGATCTTCAGGGTGTCGCTGGTCTGGGTATTGCTTACCAGGTAATCCAGGCCGCGCCAGGCGCTTTCCATCTGGGAAAAGTCCTCATGGTGGAGAATCAGGTTGATCTGTTCCGAGAGTTTTTTATCCAGGTCCGCTATGATCCCCTCAATGGTTTTAATGGCGTCGCTGGAAACCAGGGCCACATGCTCCATGGCCTGATTCACCAGGGTTTTTACCGCGCTCTGTACCGCGTTCTGGGCCTCCTCCGACTGGGGTTTGAATTCCTGCTGAACCAGCAGCTCAAAGTCGGACAGTTCCACTGTCTCGGCCTTGAGGGATTCGATTTTTTGTTCGCCGGCCATAGTGTTCTCCTTAATTAGGCTTCTTTTTCTTTTGCCTTAGACGCCAGGGCTTTGAGCAGCGCGGGGTCCGCTAAAATTTTGTTCAACAGGTCTTCAGCCCCGGCCTTGCCGTCCATGTAGGAAAGCAAATTGGCGAGCTGTTTCCGCGCTTCCATAAGGTCCTTGAGCCCGTCCACCTTGGACGCTATGGCGCCGGGGGAAAAATCATCCATGCTCTGGAAATTCATATCCACCGCGAGGTTGCCCTCCCCGGTCAGGGTATTGGGAACCGTAAAGGCAACCCGGGGCTTTATGGCTTTGAGCCGCTCATTAAAATTATCCGCGGTAAACTCCATCGCCTTGCGGTCGTCAACCTTGGGCAGCGGCTCTTCCGATTTTCCCGAAAGATCAGACATAACCCCCATGACAAAGGGGATATTAACTTTTTTCTGCGCCCCATACACCTCAACGTCGTAATCAATTTGGACCCGGGGCGCGCGGTTTTTGGCTATAAAAGCCTGGCTGCTTCCTGAAGCCATGCAATCCTCCCTAACATATAAAATATAACGGACCGTAAAAACGGCCTAATTGCGCGACATAACGTAAGGCCCGCGAATACGGGCGGATAAACGATGAAAAACGTAAGAAACGGTAATATTTGGCAGGAAACCGCGTCCAATGCGGCGGCGCGGGGTTGATTGCGGCATAACCGCAAAAAACGCGAATATTTGACAAAAAATCGCGCTGAATACGAAACATACCGCGCCCGGAGGAAGGGATATTTTTTCCATAAGTGAGACCATACCATTTTTTCGTAAAACATTCAAGCCCCTTTCACTCGTAAAAACAATTTTTTTCAGGGAATTTGTTAGGGAACCGCTGATTTATCCGGCAGTATCAAAGGGTCCCGCGGATTGCGAACCATCGGTTGCGAGCCATCGGTTGCGAACCATAGGTTCGGCGCGGATTACACTGATTATATGCCTTTAAATACGCGCCAGCCCAAAGGCCCGCAATCCGCGCAATCCTTTGATAATACCACCGGCGTATAGGACTGGAATACGCGGTTAGCATGATCTAACTTTGTTCTCTAAGATAAGGAGCGCCGCTCCGGGGCTGTTTTTCCGCGGCGCTGTTGGAAACAACGCCGCGCTATCGGCATGGCAAAACCGCTGATTGTGGAACAAAGGCCCGGCGGCGGACTTTTTAACCAGGTCCGCGGATTGCGAACCGTTAGTCCGGCGAGGATTGCGCTAATTAGCGTCTATCCATAAAGCCGGTTGCTTTTATGGACAGACCTTGCGTTTTTTCGCCTAACGGCTGCGAAAATGCGTTTTTTAAGGAAGTCTGTCTATATATAGACAGACTCTAATTATACGACGCTAACATCCGAGCCGGCCCAAGGGCCCCCGCAATCAGCAGCGGCCTCCTTTTGATAAGACGGGACGCGGTTATTCTTCCTTGAGCCCCAGAATCTCCTTCCCACGGGAAAGGGCGTCCGGCGCTATATCCGCTAAAAGCTCAATAAAGTTCATCTCCGAGAAGCGCAGGGCACGGTCCACCAGGAGGGGGATAGGGCTGTTGGGTTCCTGGCGCTGGAAATATTCCGCGCCCTTTCGCAGGAGCAGGAGCGCGTCTTCCCTGGTTAGGGCTTTATAGGCGGCCAGGTTAACCCCCTGCTGGGCCGCCGCCGCCAAAACCGGGGCGTTGGCGGCCATAGCCCCAGGGGTTTCGGCGTTCTGGTTTGTTTCGGCCTTGGCGCCGCCTGATGCCGCGAGGCAGGAGGCGTACAGTTTTCCCAGCCGGTCCGCGTCCCGGGACAGGGCGGCCATCCCCAGGATATAGCCGCCGGGCATTTTTTCATTGGCCTCTTCACAGATATTCTTGAGGGTTTCTTGCAGCTCCGCCACCGCCGCGGCCTGTTCTTCCAGAACGCCCGGGGGGAGGCTCATCAATTCCCCCATAATGAGATTGGTATCCAGGGTCTGTTCATCCGCCGTTTCAAGCTCATGGACGGCGATCAGATAGTCCCGCAGGGTATAGGGCAGGCCCGGGGCCAGTTTCGCGGCCCGGAATTTGGCGATAAACATAATGGGATCGTTAAATGCCCCGGGTTCGGGGGACAGCATGGCCAGGATATTCAGCCGTTCCGTGGGATCATTATCGTCCTCCGGATCCAGCCGGGGGTACATGGCATCCCACATATCCCGGATCAAAAACCGGATCACCCTGAGGGCCTCTCCGCAGTCCTTAAATCCCCCGGCCGCGGTTTCCGCCACAACCAGATAGGCGGCCACCCGTAAATCCCGGGTTCTGCCCCAGAGGTTCAGGCAGTGTTCCCGCAGCTTTTTCCAATCCGCCTCGCGCCCCTCGATTTTCGCGTCCCCCATAAGGCTGTCCGGGACCGCCGTTGCCAGGGAATCCATCGCAAGATAGAGGGCATCGTATTCCAGGTTCTCCCCCGCGGGATCGCCGCCTTCCAGGGGAAGGGCCAGGGCCGCGTAATCAAGCATGTTAGCGCTCCTTTATTTTTCCATAAACTAAACGCTTTACGGGGAAGGCGAGGATAGTTCCGTAACCCTGCCCTCCAGTACAAGCGGTCAAGAAGCGTATCGGGCAAGGCGGATTTGAACCGCCGGCCTCTTGGTCCCGAACCAAGCGCGCTACCAGCTGCGCTATTGCCCGATGTGAAATAGGGGAAGCCCCGGGCGGCGCTGATTAATGGCCCTGGACCTTCAGTCCGCGGCCAAGGGTCCGCGCTCAACGCTTCCCAGCCGTTTTAATCCGTTTTTTTAGCTGCCATAAAATACACACAAAGAACGCGATTTTCCATACGCCGCCCATTCCGCTAGAAAACCCGGGCGGGCGGGAATTTTACGGGGCCTCATGACTGTTTTTCTCATAAGAAGTATGATAGCCGGTTACGAGAGTTGTGTCAAGCGGAATATTGCGGGGGCGGAGCCCCCGCATGGGGGGCAGCGGAGAACCCGGAGGGTTCGGAGTGAGGGGGGCTTGCCCCCCATTAATCCGCGTAAGGGGAACGCCTTCCCCGTATATGTAAGGCGGCGCTGATTTATTGAGAAATGAGCAAATACCTCGAACCATAGGTTCGAGGGCGGCGGTGATTGCGGGCCGGAGGTCCGGCGCCAAGGCAATCAACGCCGCCTTAAGGATGGAAGAATGAGCAAGATTGAATTGAAACACGCCTGTCTTGATTATACGGATGCTAATGCGTCATTTACCGCCCTGCGGGACTTGAATCTTTCGGTGGCGGAAGGGGAATTTGTCAGCATAATCGGCTCCTCCGGCTGCGGCAAAAGCACCATCCTGAACGTCCTCAGCGGCATCCGCTCCTTAAGCAAGGGGGAATTTCTTATTGACAATGAACCGGTAAGCGGGCCGGGGAAGAACCGGGGGATAGTGTTTCAGCACTATTCCCTGTTTCCCTGGATGACCTCCCGGCGTAATATCAGTTTTGGCATACGGCAGACAAACGGCGCGCTTAAAAACCGGGACGCCGATGTTTTGGCTTCCCGTTTTCTGGAAAAGGTGGGGCTCAAGGATTTTGAGCACAAGTACCCCTTCCAGCTTTCCGGCGGGATGCAGCAGCGGGTGGCCATAGCCCGGGCCCTGGCGATGCGGCCTGAGATACTCCTGATGGACGAGCCCTTCGGCGCGATTGACGCGAAAAACAAGCTCCTGCTGCAGGACGCGCTGATGGAGCTCCTTGCCGATGAGCGGGAAAAAAAGACCGTCGTGTTTGTTACCCACGACGTGGACGAGTCCCTGCTGCTCTCCGACCGGGTGCTGTTCATGTACAACAAACGGATCGCGGAGGAAATCAGAGTGCCCTTCAGCCGGCCCCGGAACCGGGAAGCGGTCTTTAAGAGCGGCGAATACCTCAAACTGCGGGAGCGGATCATGGCCTTGTTTTTTAGGGATGTGATGGAAAACATCGGTGGAACCGAGGTGGTGATATGAGCCGTCTGTATAAGGCCCTTCCCCACCTGGCCTTTGCGGCCCTGGCGGCGTCCATGTTCAGCCCTTCGCCGGCGGCTGTGGAAAACCCGTGGGTCTTATTCGCCGCCGCCGCCGCCATAGAAGCGGCGCTGGTGGTCAAGCGCAAATCAAAATCAGCCCACGATATTGCCCTGGGGGTATTTGTCTTTTTATTCCTCTGGGAATACCTTTCCACCAGAACCGGGTGGACCAACACCCTGCTGGTTCCCATACCGGAACGGGTATTCGCGGTGTTCTACACAGACTGGCGCAAAATCCTTGCGGGGCTGGGGAGCAGCCTGGCCCTGCTCGGCGCCGCCTTTGGCCTGGCCCTTTCCCTGGCGGTCGCCCTGGGCATGGCGGCGGGCTGGTTTGAGCGGGCCCGGAACGCGGTGCTGCCCCTTGCCAAGGTAATCAGCCCGGTTCCGCCCATTGTGTACACCCCATACGTGGTGGCCCTGTTTCCCACCTTCCGCTCGGCATCGATTTTCATCATCTTCAACAGTATTTTCTGGCCGACGCTTATCACCATGATTATCAACGTGTCCACCGTGGACCGCCGGGTGATGGATTCCGCCAGAACCCTCAATACCAAATCCCTCGCCATGTTCTTGCACATACTCTTTCCCTACTGCCTGCCCCGGCTTATTACCGGCATGAACATTACCCTTTCGACTTCTTTTATGGTATTGACCGCGGCGGAGCTTATCGGCGCCACCTCCGGCCTCGGCTGGTTCGTCAGGTATTACTCGGATTTTGCGGATTATACCAGGGTAGCGGCGGGAATCATCATGATCGCCCTGACCGTTACCCTGCTCAACAACCTGCTCCTGGCGCTGGAGAAAAGGCTGATCAAATGGCAATAAGGCCCGGCCCGGAAGGGCGGGCGCATAACGCATAACGCATAAGGAGAAGGCCATGAGTTATTTTTTTACCACCCCCGGGGTAGAGGTCCGGGAACGGCGGCTTCATTCGGTGATTACCTACCACGGCACGGCGAAGGACCTGTATGAAAAATCCCTGGACCGGTCCCATGCCCCGGGGGACCGGTCCTACAGCCAGTGCAGCTGCTGCATGGGATCAACCGCCTCGGCGGTGGCCCATATCAAGGATGTGGCGCTGGTCTGCCACGCCCCCATCGGCTGCGACGCGGGCATGTTCGGCCTGGTCCTGCAAGCCCGCGGCAGCGCCCTGTCCCGGCGGCAGGAACCCTTTGATCTCCATATTATCAGCGTGAATATCCAGGAGAAGGACACCATATTCGGCGCCACGGAAAAGCTGAAAGAGGCCATACGGGAAGCGGACCGGCGTTTTAGCCCCCGGGCCGTCATGGTTACCGCCTCCTGCGCGTCCGGCATCATCGGCGACGATATAGAGAGCGCCGCGGAGGAGATGGAAGCGGAGTTAGGCTACCCGGTGGCGCCGGTTTACTGCGAGGGCTTTAAGTCGAAGATATGGTCCACCGGCTTTGACGCCGCCTTCCACGCCATACTGCGCAAACTGGTAAAGCCGCCCAGTCAAAAACAGGAAGACCTGATCAATGTGTTTAATTTCGAGGGAAGCGATGTCTTTACCCCGCTTTTGGCGCGGATGGGCCTGCGGGTCAATTACCTCACCTGCCTTGCTTCCCTGGAACAGCTTGAAACCATTTCCGAAGCCGCCTGCTCGGTGAGCATCTGCGAAACCCTTTCCATGTATATTGCCGCGGCCCTGGAAGAAAAATACGCCGTCCCTGAAATCAAAGCCCCTTCGCCCTACGGCCTTAACTGGACCGACGCCTGGCTGCGGGCAATAGGCAGGGCCCTGGGGCGGGAGGAAGCGGCGGAAAAACTCATCGCTGAGGAAGGGGAAACATGGCTGGAGGAAATCGCGGCCCTGCGGGAGCGGCTGCGGGGCATACGGCTCTATGTGATTACCGGCGACTCCTTTGCCCATAACCTGGTTAATATCGGGAAGAGCCTGGGCCTTGAAATAACCGGCGCCGCCGCCCTGCACCACGATCTTAGGACGGACAACCCCGCGTCGGTAAACACCCTGAACGCCCTCATCGAAAGCGGCGGGGATATTCCGAATTTTACCGTGTGCAATATGCAGCCCTACCAGGTGGTAAAGATACTGCGGAAGCTCAAGCCGGATGTGATGCTCTGCCGCCATGAGGGGCTCACCGGCATCGGCTCAAAGCTGGGAATCCCCTCGCTTTTTGAGGGGGACGCTAATTACAGCGCCGGCTATGCGGGGGTTGCGCGGATGGGGCGGCGGATACTGGAGGCCCTGCAAACCAAGCGGCTCTTGGAAAACGTGGCCCGCCATACGGAGCTGCCCTATACCGACTGGTGGCTTGCCGAGGAAGACCCCTTTTATTTTGAAAAGGATGCCGAAGAAAGGCGGGGAAACGGAGGGCCGGAAGCATGAGCGCGTTTATTGAACAGGCCCGTTACTCCTGCGCCTTGGCCGCGCAGCAAACCGTGCTTGCCATACCCCGGGCCCACCCGGTAGTCCACGCCGGCCCCGGCTGTTCCTTCAGGATTTCGCGCTTCACCGGTTCCGGCGCGGGGCATCAGGGGGAGGGCTACACCGGGGGGAGCCATATTTCCAGCACCAACTCCTGCGAGTCGGAGATTGTCTTCGGCGGGGAGCGGAAACTCCGCGCCACCATCGAGGGCGCGCTCCGGGTTATCAAGGGGGACCTCTTTGTGGTCTTAACCGGATGCACCGCCGGCATAGTGGGGGACGACGTTCAGAGCGTGGCCGGCGAGTTTCTCCGCCAGGGCAAGCCGGTGGTGGCGGTTGAAACCGCGGGCTTTAAGGGCAGCAGCTACTACGGTCACGAACAGGTGGTCAAGGCGATACTCGAACAGGGCCTGGGCGGGGTAAGGCCCCGTCCGCGGAAGGGGCTGGTTAATGTGTTTTCCGTGGTTCCCTATCAGGACCCCTACTGGCGGGCGGACCTGGAAACCCTGAAACAACTGCTGGAATCCATCGGCCTTGAGCCCCAGGTGCTCTTCGGCTATTCCTCCGCCGGCATGGCCGAATGGAAAAACATTCCCAACGCCCAGTTCAACCTCCTGGTTTCCCCCTGGGTGGGCTTGAGCGCCGTGAGGCTTTTGGAAGAGCAATACGGGACGCCCTTTCTCCACTATCCGGTTTTGCCGTCCGGCGCGATTGAAACCGGCGCTTTTCTCCGTAAGACCGCCGCCTTCGCGGGCATACCCGCTTCCGCGGTTGAGGCGGTTGTTTCAAGAGAGGAGGACCGGTTTTACCAGTACTTAGGTTCGCTGGTGGATTTCCTCGCCGAATTCAGAAACAACCTGCCCGCGGAACTCTATGTGGCCGCCGGCAGCGCGTACGCCCTGGGGATAAGCGCGTTCATGGTGAACGAGATGGGGTACATTCCCAAGGGGGTATACCTTACGGATGATCCCCCTGAAAGCTGCCGGGCCTTGATCCGCGCCGAGGCCGCGGCCAGGGACGAGCGGCTGGGGGGCCTGCTCTGCTTTGAAAATGACGGCGGGCTCGTACAGCGGGACATAAAAGCCCGGCTGGGCAAATCCCGCAGGGCCCTGCTGCTCGGCAGCAGTTGGGAAAAACTGCTTGCCCAGGAGACGGGTAATCTATACGCCTTTATAAGCCTGCCCCTGCCTGAAACCGTAATCCTCAACCGGAGCTGCCTGGGCTATAACGGCGGCCTGCAGCTGCTGGAGGAGATATACTCCAATATCTTTAAAACCAAAACCGCCACATCCAGAACCCAGGCTGTTTCCCCCGGCGGCCTCTGTTCCGCCGGGGCGGATTGAAGGAGGCCGCTGTGTCCTATAAAATCGCGCTGACCTCATCGGACGGCGAAAGCATCGATCTCCATTTCGGCAAAACCAGCGCCTTTACCATTGTTGAAGTGGATGAGCGGGACGGAACCTGGCAATTGCTGGAAACGCGGACCCTGGCGGCGGGCCCGTCATGCGGTCCGGCTTCAGGCTGCGGCGGCGGGCATGAACGCCTTGCCGCGGCCCTTACGCTCCTTGCCGGCTGCGAGTATATTTTGACCGCGAAAATCGGCCCCAAGCCCCAGGCGTTCTTCCGGCGCGCCGGTATAACCGCGCTGGAAGCGCCCCCCTCGTTAGCCGCCGCCATTCCCCCCTTAAACGCCTACCGCCTGAAGAGGAGCGGATAATAGCCGGACGGGGGGACGCCCCCCACTGTCAACAACTTAAGAGATTAGCGGGGGGCAAGCCCCCCTCACTCCGAACCCTTCGGGTTCTCCACTGCCCCCCATGCGGGGGCTGCCAAAGCCGCCCCGCGGCTTTGGCTTGAGCGTTTGCGCTTCGCGTAAACGCTATCCGCCCAGGAGTTTTGCCGGAGGCAAAACTCCTATGTTTTATGTCAAGAGGCCTGTAACAAGGACTCCCATCCCGCCAATTTGTAGCGATAAAACTTCTTCGCCAATTCC
>JAITHL010000004.1 GCA_031279975.1 Treponema sp.
AAAACGCGCAAAAGCGCGTTTTTTACCCAGCAAACTCCGTAAGGATGCCTGAAAATCGTAGAATTTTGCGCTTAAAAAGCGCAAAATTCTACAAGTGCCACAGGCTCCTAGGGAACCGCTATATTAACCACAAAGACGAAGAAGGCGCGCAAAGGGCCGCGTTCCTATTCATACGCGCCGTCCGGGGCTTCCCTGTTCACTCCTATTGATACAGGGGCGTGAGGGCGTTCAGGTATTTTAGGTATTCCCCGTAGGCTTTTTGATATGCCCGTACATTGTCCGGATCGGGCATGACGCATGCGTCGGAGCGCAGGGATACATGTTCAGCGCAGAGTTCCCCGATGGATACGGCCCTGCCCTCCCGCTTGAGGAGGCACCAGAGGGCTTGGATGGCGGCGCCCATGGCCGCGGACTCGTCGTTTTCCGGGCGCTTTATTGGCAGGTTCATAATATCCGCCGCCATCCGGCGCCACACCGGGCTTTTACCGCCGCCGCCGGTAACGCGAATTTCCCGGGCCTTGAAACCCAGGGCCGTAAAGGCGTCCAGGCCGCTCCGCATCCCGAAGATCGCGCTTTCCAGGGCGGAGCGGGCAATAGCGGCGCGGGAGGCGTTTGCGGCGGTAAGGCCCAAGACAGCGGCCCGGCCAGCGGGCAGATTTGGGGTCCGCTCGCCGTTAAAGAAGGGCAGGGTTACCACCCCGTTCGCTCCGGGCGGAACAGACCCGGCGGCCTGATCAAAGTCCTGTACGGACATGGCGAAGAGGGCGCGGAACTGTTCGCTCGCCACGGTACAGTTCATGGTACAGAGCAGGGGAAGGTAGCCGCCGGTGGAGGAATTGAAGCCGGAAATCCCATGCTTCGGGTCCGCCAGGGGGGTGTCCGAGTAGCCGTAGAGGGTTCCCGATGTGCCCAGGCTCATGGTTAAAAAGCCGTCCTCCACCGCGCCGGTGCCGATGGCGCCCATCATATTATCCCCGCCGCCGGCGGAAACAGGAATGTCCGGCGGGATGCCGAAACGGGCGGCGGCTTGTTTCGTTACCAGGCCGTTGGGCTCATGGGCGTTGATCACCGGGGGGAGGAGCTGGAAGAGGTTTTCATCGATAATCCGGCAGATGGGTTTTGACCAGGCCCTGACCGCCCCGTTAAAGAGGGCCGTTCCCGATGCGTCCCCGGCTTCGGTCCGGTACGCATTGGTTAAAAGGTAGTTGAGATAATCATGGGGCAGCATGATATACCGGAGCTTGGCAAAGGCTTCGGGTTTATGCCGTTTCAACCAGAGTATCTTCGGCGCGGTAAAGCCCGGCAGCATGAGATTCCGGGTTTCGGCGATCACCGCGTCATCGCCTCCCGCGGCCCTGGTGATAATGCCGCATTCTTCCGCGGTGGAGGTATCGTTCCAGAGCTTAACGTTATAGAGGGGTTCTCCCGCGGCGTCCAGGGGGACCAGGCCGTGCTGATGCCCGGAAATCCCAATAGCCTGTATCGCCCCCCGCTCTTGGGCGGAAAACCCGGCAAAACACTGGTCCAGGGCCTCCCCGTACCATTGGGCCCGCTGTTCCCGGGTTCCGTCTTGTTCCGCGATAAGCTCCAGGGGGCGCTGGACGGCATCGGCGATTTTCTTATGCTTCCAATCATAGAGCGCCACTTTGATACTCTGGGTGCCCATATCTATGCCTGCGATATACATGGGTCCAGTATGTCCCCAGGCCCGGCGGGGGGGAATGGGCAAAGCTGTTATTTTATATCAATTATTGATACGCAGGGCGAGCGCGTATAAACTTCAATCGCTTGCGCGGGACGGGGGCGCCGCCCCCGGAACCCCCGCTGGGAGGCCGAAAGGCCCCCCAGCCCCCCCGCAAAAAGTTTATAGGCGCTGGCCCTGGGACGCCGCGCCCGGTCTATTGACCTTTTAGAATGGCCTTTATATCATACGAGGGGCTATGAAGATATGCGACGCGGTATTTGTCTATCACCTGGCCGAACATGAACGGGTGGCCTGGCATGGGCGCTACCATGCCCACGGTCCGAATGAATATGAGGCGCATTTTTTTCTTGACGGGTTCGGCTTTTTTTTGTCCGGCAAGACCCGTTACGCGGTCAGGCCGGAAAAGTTTTTTATGAGCCCCCCAGGGGAATTTCATTCGATAATCCCCGATATGACCGCCCGCCCTATCAGCTATTACGCCTTCCTCTTTTCCAGCGGCGAGGACGACCGGGAACTTCAGGGGCTCTTGAAGGAGCTGTTTGAGAAGCAAGCCCAGGAGCTAACGGCGAGCAGCGCCGAACGGCTGTACTGCGACGACATTATCAAATTATTCCGGTCCAACGATTGGGCCTCTACCAAGGCTGCGGAGTACGCCCTGTTAAGCCTGCTTTTCCGGGTTTGCCGGCAAAACGGGCTGTGCCGCGCCGGTGAAGGCGAAGCCGGCGGCGCTGATCGGAGCGGCAAGGGGCTTGCCCCTAACTGCGGCCACGCCTATGTAACCCGGGCCTTGCATCTGATGCAGAAGAACGTCCGTAAGAACCTCGGTGTGGATGAAATCGCCCGGCTTCTGGCTCTTTCCACCGGGCATTTTATCCGCATCTTCCGTTCGGAGATCAAGTTGACCCCCTATCAATACCTGCTGCGTTTAAAAATTGAGGGCGCATCGGGGCTGCTTATCTCCACCACCAAATCCATAGGCGAGATCGCCGAATGGTTCGGCTTTGAAAATCAGTTTCATTTTTCCCGGTGCTTTAAAAAGTGCACCGGCGTTTCGCCTATGGAATACCGCAAGACCTACCTGCAAACCGCCGATTTCAAGGTCTAGCGCGTCATGCCTCCGGGGGGCTTTGCGGCCCCGCCGGGGGCGCGGGGGCGGAACCCTCGCATAAGAAAAGGAGTATGTCTATGGAAAAAGCGAAAAAAATTCTCTCTGAAGGGCTGGCCGCGCTGTTCCTTGCCGGCGCGGCGTTTACGTCCGCCTCCTGCGGCGGCCATGACTGGTCTGATACGGTTATCGTCAATAACACTGAAGAGGAAGTGGCGTTTAAGTTTACCGGGCGGGACGAGATGCGCCTTTCCAAGGGGGAACAGGCGGTTTTTACAACTGAAGCGTATCAACGGCTTGAATATTACGCTCCGGACAAGCGGGCCGTGTATACCCAGACCGTGTCGGACTCAGGCTTTACCGGGGAGTTTTTCCCCCGGCAGCGCTGGCCTCTTAGGGTTATTAATACCCTGCCCATAGCCGTATCCTTGAGCGCCGGCGGATGGATGGAGGATATTCTCACGATTCCCGCAGGGTATAATAGGGAGGTTGAAAATCCCGATCCCTGGCCCGGCGTCTACCTCTATACCCCTGATCCGGTTTTTACCGTTACCACCGCGACCAATTATGGAGGCCGGGCGGAGTGGAGCCGGGATGACGCTGAGGCGTGGTTTACCGTTACGATTCGCTAGGGAAGCGCTGATTGCGGACCTTCGGTCCGAATCCAATCGGGGATGCGGACTAAAGTCCGAAATCAGCGCTTCTCACCCGCGTTTGCGTAATGAAATGAGCAAACGCGTCGAACCAAAGGTTCGCGGGCAACGCTGATTGCGGACCGAAGGCCCGGCGTCAAGTTAATGAGCGTTACCCTAGGTTGCGGAGGTTTATAAGATGTTTTTTACGCGAAATAGTAGAGAAAAGATTGGGGGCGGGGTAAAGCGGAAGCCTTTGGCCCTCGCCCCGCTCGCGGCCCTCGCCTTGGGCGCGCTTCTCGCCGCGTGCCCCCAGCCCGCGGGCGATACGGGGGCCGCCCCGCCTGACACGGGCGCGGAGGCCCCCTTTACGGCGGTAACGGGCATTACCGGCGTTCCCACCGGCGGCGTCAAGGGCTTTGCGCTGGACCTGTCCAAGGCGGCGGCGGCGCCCGCCAACGCCACCAACAAAACCATAGTCTGGACCCTCAAGGCCGAGGGCCGGACCGCTATGGCCCGCGGGGTGGAGGGGGCCAAGTACACCCCGGAACAGGCCGGCAGAGCCACCCTTACCGCGTCCGTCAAGGACGGCGCGGCCCCAGGGCGGGACTATACCAAGGACTTTGAGCTTGCCATCACGGAACAGCATATACCGGTAACGGATATTACCGGCGTTCCTGAAAACGGCAGGGCCGGGACGGCCCTTGATCTGTCCGGCGTAAGGGTTGTCCCGGAGGACGCGACCAACAAAACGATAGTCTGGTCCGTTGCCCCGGCGAGCGCGGTAAACGCGGATATAGACGGGGCGTTCATAACGCCCGGCTCAGGGGGGGCGCTCACGCTCTGGGCGGAGATCAGCCAGGGCAAGTCCGGCGGCGAACCCTACGCGCGGGCCTTCAGCGTCGCCGTATCCCCGCGGCCGCCCGCCGCGCCCGGCGCGCCGGTCCTTGCCGCGGGGGACCGGCAGATTAGCGTTACCTGGGCCGGGGTTGAAACCGCCGCGGCTTATGAGGTGTGGTATGGGACCGCAAGCGATTCCGCAAGCGCGGCGCAATCCGGCGGGGATGTAAGCGGGACTGCCGCGGAGATTACGGGGCTTACGAACGGAAAGGTCTACCATGTGTGGATCAAGGCAAAGAACGCCGGGGGCGCCAGCGGGTTCAGCCCTTCCGCTTGGGCCGCGCCCCTTGAAGCGGGGTGCGTACCCATAGGGAGCGCGGAGGACCTGGCCAAGATAGGAACCGAGGGCTTCCCCATGGACGGGGCCTACACCCTGCTTAGGGACATAGAACTGAAGGAATGGAAACCCCTAGGGGCGGTGTCGAAGCCCTTTGCGGGAACTTTTAACGGAAACGGCCGCACCGTTACCATTACCAGCTTCAGCGCTGAAGCTATGTCCCGGAACGTGTACCTTGGAATTTTTGCCTATGTCAAAGGCGGAAGCGCCGCCGCGAAAGCGGTGATTAAAGACCTGACTATCAATTCCCAGATAGATTCAATCGGAACAAACGC
>JAITHL010000042.1 GCA_031279975.1 Treponema sp.
CGGCCCTCGCCCCCGTCCATCTCGCGGGGAACCAGCACCCCAGCCCCCGGCTTCGGGTTAAACAGCGCCAGCGGAAAAGCCGTGTCCCCCCTTCCCGCCTCCCCCTCAAACGGCGGCAGAGGCTTATAATCCAGATTCCAGCGGCGGAAATACCATTCTTCCGCCGGAGGAAGGACAAAACGCCTCGCCTGAACCACAGAACGCCCCGAAGTCCCATTCAGAATCACCTGCCGGTCTTAACTATTCTCTGCGCCGAGGTTCCTCCCTTGCGGGATTTCCTCGCAACACGGATCAGCCTTTCGCCTCTTATAATTAGCCCCGCAAGGGGCTGACCGCCCTGGCCCCGTCAGACCAGGGTACCACGTTCTCCCGATAATCTAAATCATAGATTCTCTGTGGTAATCTGTGGTAATTCGTGATAATCCATAGAAATCCGCGCAATTCATGGACCGGGTTGAAAAACCTGATTTAATCAGCGCTTCCCTAACCGGGGGCCAGTAAAATGAGCCGCAACCTAATTGCTTGGCCGGTGTCTAATTTAAATTTAGGCGAAAAAATATTTTGACAATACCGTAAAAAGTGTTTAGGCTATAGGGTATGCTGGAATTTAAGGATTATTTAGCCAATTGGCCGGACATCGCCTATCCCAATTTTCCGGCCCTGTTGGAGGGCGTTACCCAAAAATGGGGGGGGAAAAACGCGGTTCTCTACCGGTCGGGAAAACAGAAGGATTTTACGGTATGGTCCTTTGCCCGATTGGGGGAGGAATGCCGGCGTATAGCCCGGGGCCTGCTGGCCGCGGGGCTGTCAAAGGGGGACCGGGTCGCGCTTTGGGCGGAAAACCGGCCTGAATGGATGGCCGTATGGCTGGGGGCCGCCATAGCCGGATGCGTCATTGTCCCCATTGATTTGCTGGTTTCCGAAAAAGAGGCGGCGAATATCCTTGCCCTCACCCGGGCAAGGGCTTTTTTCTATTCCAGCAAGAAACAGCGCTTTGCGGATACCCTGGCGGCCGGGGCGGAATCTTCCCTCCAAGCCCTCGTATGCCTCAGCGCTGAAGGCGCCGCAGGCCGGCCCGGATATCCGGCCTTTGGGCGGGACGCGGACGGGCAAGGGCTCCCGGAGGTTTCGGACATCCAGGGCCGCGATCCGGTTTCCATCGTATTTACCTCCGGCACCACCGGCTTCGCCAAGGGGGTTACCCTCCATCATCAGGGAATAATCGCCAATGTGAACGCCGCCATACGCTCCCTACGGGGCCATGATTGGGATGTGTTCATCAATGTTTTGCCCCTGCACCATACCTATCCCACCACCTGTTCCTTTCTTGCCCCCCTCGCCTGCGGCGCCTCCACGGTTATCGTGGAAAAGCTGGTGGGGAAGGTGGTTATCGACGATATCCGGGATGCCGGGGGGACCTTCCTTATCGCGGTCCCCCTGCTCTACGACAAGGTAAAAACCGCCATCGCCCAGGGCTACCAGGCCCTGCCGGGGGCCCTGCGCTTCCCCTTGAACATCCTGCGGAAAATCGCCCTGGACAAGGCCAAGCGGGGAAACTTTCAATTCGGCCAGCGGGTTTTCAGGTTTATCAGGAAAAAGGCGGGCCTTGGGTCCATTAGGATCATGGTCGCCGGCGGCGGCCCCCTCAGCCCCCAGACCGCGGATTTCTTTGATTCCTTCGGGTTTAACATCGTCCACGGCTACGGGATGAGCGAAAACAGCCCGCTCATCAGCGTGAATACCCCCTGGCATAAGCGGAACGTGTCCGTCGGGCTGCCGGTGAATGATACGTTCATCAAAATCATCGATAAAAACCCCGAGGGGATCGGCGAAATCGTCGTAAATTCCCCTTCGGTCATGCTGGGGTACTACGAGAATCCCGGCGCCACCCAGGAAGTCATTGGAGCGGACGGCTGCCTGCGGACCGGCGATCTGGGCTATCTTGACGATGAGGGGTTCATCTATATATGCGGGCGCAAAAAAAACCTTATTGTCAGCTCCGGCGGGAAAAACGTCTATCCCGAAGAAATAGAGGCCCATTTTGACGGGTCCCGCATAGTGGGGCAGATACTTATCGCCGGGCGGAAGGAGCGGGAATTCGGCGGGGAACAGATCGTAGCCGTGGCGGTGCCCAACTGGGACGCCCTGGCAGCGGATTATCCCGGCGTTGCGTTGAGCGGCCCCTTCCTCAAGGACCTGATCAAAAAAGAGGTTGAACGGGTAAACCGGAGCCTGGTGGGGTACAAGAAGATCACGGACTGCATATTGCGGCGGGAAGCCTTTGAGATGAACGCCCAGCAAAAGATCAAACGCTTCCTCTACAAGGACTATGAACGCCCGGCGGCGGAAACGGCTCCTTAGCCCTCTCAACAATTTAAGAGATTAACGGGGGGCCAGCCCCCCCCACACTCCGAACCCTCCGGGTTCTCCGCTACCCCCCATGGGGGGGCTCCGCCCCCGCAACGCCCCCGCCGGGGGGCCTGAGGCCCCCCGGTCCCCCCTCCTAGGTTTAACGGCCCCGTGTCGCGGACGGCTTGACGCTCTTGGGCCGCCTATGCTATGCTGGACCCCATGATGAACGGGCGATTAACTCAGCGGGAGAGTGCTACCTTCACACGGTAGAAGTCACTGGTTCAAATCCAGTATCGCCCAAAGCCGCCGGCCCTGGTCAAATGCGCAGCCGCTCCCCGGAGCGGTATGCCTGGGAGCGCAGCTCCTTCACTGATACATCCTGTAAATAATCGTCAAAGGGCATCATCCTATCGATAAAGCCGTTCTGATCCGGCCCTTGGCCCAGGGGGCCGTCCTGCGGAAGGAATTCGATGATCCGGTTGGCGATGGAGTTTACGAATTCATGGTCATGGGAGTTAAAGAGAATAACCCCGGGAAAGGCGATAAGCCCGTTGTTCAGCGCGGTGATGGCCTCCAGGTCCAGGTGGTTGGTGGGCTCGTCCAGGATGAGTACATTCGCTCCAGAGAGCATCATCCGGGCAAGCATACACCGGACCCGCTCCCCCCCGGAGAGTACGTTGACCGGCTTCAACGCCTCGTCCCCGGAGAAGAGCATACGTCCCAGGAAGCTGCGCACATAGGTCTCATCCTGGTCCGGGGAAAACTGCCTGAGCCAGTCGAGCAGGGAAGACTGGCTGGTAAAGAACGCGCTGTTTTCCTTGGGGAAATAGGAGACCGCGGTGGTTTGCCCCCAGTAATAGTCCCCGCCGGCGGCGGCAAGTTCCCCGGCGATAATAGCGAAGAGGGCTGATTTGGCGGCGTGTTCAGCCCCCACAAAGGCGATCTTGTCATGCCGGTTTACCATGAGGGAAAAATCCCGGAGCAGGGCGGCCCCCTCAAAATGGCAGGTGAGTTTTTCGATCCGCAGGACGTTGTTCCCGATCTCCCGGTCCGGCTTGAAGCCCACATAGGGGAATTTCCGGCTCGTGAGGACCATGTCGCTCAGGTCCAGTTTTTCCAGCACCTTTTTCCGGCTGGTGGCCTGGCGGCTTTTGGCGGCGTTGGACGCAAAGCGCTGGATAAATTCTTTTAACTCCCTGGCCTTTTCCTCTTTTTTCTTCTGCTGTTCTTTAGCCTGCCGCTGGAGTATCTGGCTCATCTGGTACCAGAAATCGTAGTTCCCCGAATAGAGGGTGATCCGCCCAAAGTCGATGTCGCAAATATGGGTGCAGACCGCGTTGAGGAAGTGCCGGTCATGGGATACCACAATGACCGTATTGGGGAAGTCAATAAGAAAATCCTCCAGCCAGGCAATGGATTCCAGGTCCAGGCCGTTGGTGGGCTCATCCAGGAGGAGTATGTCCGGGCTGCCGAACAGGGCTTGGGCCAGGAGGACCCGGACCTTCTTTGATTCATCCAATTCGGCCATTCTTTTGGCCTGGTCCTCCTCATCAAGCCCCAGGCCCGCAAGGAGCTGCCCGGCCTGGGCTTCCGCTTCCCATCCGCCCCGGTCCGCGAATTCCGCCTCCAGTTCGCCGGCCCGTAAGCCGTCCGCTTCGGTAAACGTTTCCTTGGCGTAGATACGCTCCCGTTCCTTGAGCGTCTCATAGAGTTGCGGGTAGCCCCTGATCACCGTTTCCAGGACCGGAAATTCCTCGAAACTAAAGTGGTCCTGTTTGAGGACCGCGATCCGGTCCCCAGGGCTGACGGCGACTTCCCCCTTGTCGTGTTCCGCTTCCCCGGAGAGTATCTTGAGAAAGGTTGACTTTCCCGCGCCGTTGGCGCCGATAATGCCGTAACAATTCCCCGGGGTAAATTTGATATGCACATCCTTGAAAAGGAGCCGCTCCCCGTACTGTAAACGGAGTTCGCTAACGGTTATCATCGGTTAATCCTTTTTAAAAAGGCTCAGGAGTTTCCCCAGGACGCCTTGTTTGCGGGCCTGCCGGGCCTCCGGCGGCGCTGCCTCGCGCCGGGCTTCCGCCGAAGCGGCCGCGCCGCCGCCTTTGCCGCCCCGCCGCCGACCCTCTGACCGGGGCGGGGAAACAGCCCCCGCCGCCGCTTTAGGCACATATTTTTGTTTGTAGTAGGCCATCCGCTCTTCAAAGGAAAGTTTGGCCAGGTCCTGCCCCCCGGCGGTTCTGTCAATGTGCCGGGGGGGGGCTTTCGGCTTTGCGTTCCCGCCGCCGCTTCCGCCGGACCCGCAGGCAGGGGGAGGGCCGCCCGGCGCGCGTTCTCCCGATGGCCTGCGCTCCCGCCGGGCCGCAGGCCGCTTGTCCCGCAGCCTGCTTCCCGCCGGGCCTTCCCGGTTCCGCTCCCGCCGTCCTTTTGCTTCCCGCATTGTTGGGCGGCCTTCAAAGGGGCGGCCCCCGTCTCTGCTTAAAAAATCGGTTCTGATCCGCATTCCCGCGCTCTTATCGGGTCTCAAGAGTTCTTCCCCCGCGATTTCCGAGGGTATCTTCTTCCCGATATACCGCTCTATGCCCGGCAGTTCATAGACATCCTGTTCGCTGGCAAGGGTAATCGCCTTGCCGGACTTTCCCGCCCGGGCGGTCCGTCCGATGCGATGCACATAGTTTTCCGATTCCACCGGCAGATCGAAGTTCACCACCAGGGCCAGGGCTTCGATATCCAGCCCCCGGGCCGCCACGTCGGTGGCCGCCAGGAAGCGGATATCCCCCCCCTTGATGCCCTCAATAATCTGCAAGCGCTTGGACTGGGGCAGATCGCCCATGATAAATTCACAGGCAATCCCGTTTATCCGCAGCCGTTTGGCCACGATCTCCGCGTACCGCTTGGTATTGCAGAAGATAATCGCGCTTTCCGGGTTTTCCCGTTCCAGTATTCCCAGGAGCAGCCGTATCTTATTTTCACTGGATACATGGTAGAGTATCTGATCTATCTCCTCCACCGTTACCTGCTCCGGGGCAATCTCGATCTCACGGGGGTTCTTGGTATACTCCCAGGCCAGATTTTTAACCCAATTATTCAAGGTGGCGCTGAAAAGCATGGTCTGCCGCCTATCCGCCGGGGGCACCGCCTTGATAAGTTTGCGGAGATCCGGATAAAACCCCATGTCGAACATCCGGTCCGCCTCATCCAGAACCAGAAAGGCGATGTCCATCAGATGCATCTTGCCGGAACTGTTCAAATCCAGCACCCGTCCGGGGGTCCCGACGAGAATCTGCACCTGGTTTCGGAGCAGCCGTTCCTGCTCCCCATAGCCCACGCCGCCGTAAAAACTGCCAATACGGAAGGGCAGGTATTTTCCCAGCGCTTTGGCTTCCTCTTCAACTTGTACGGCCAGCTCCCTGGTGGGGACCATGATGATCGCTTTTTTTCCGTTTAGAATCGATTCAGTCAGAAGCCGCTGGAAAATGACGATTAAAAAGGCCGCAGTCTTCCCGGTCCCGGTTTGGGACTGGACGTAAAGGTCCTGCCCTCCAAAGGCATTGGTTAAAACCTGTTCTTGAACGGGCATACAGGTTATATATCCCGCCTCACCGATTCCCCGTTGGAGGCCGGGGTGTAAATTTAATTCGGTAAATTGCATACTATTTGTTGTAGGTAGTTATATCCCCTTTTCATTATTCTGCATAGATACCCTTGGGAAGCCCGCCGGGATGCGGCGGAAAGGAGCGCGGTATGCAAGCCCCGCCAGGACGGGACGCGCTGTTTCAGATGGTACGGGAAGCCCGGCATTGCGCCGCCCTTACCGGAGCGGGGATCAGCGTCCTGTCGGGAATCCCGGATTTCCGGGGGGCCGCGGGTCTGTACCGGTCTGGAAGCGTTGATTGGGAGCGCTGTTTTGACAGCGCCTATTTTGAGGAAGACCCGGGGTTTTTCTATACCAGCGCGGGGCCCTGGATTTACCGGGCGGACGCAAAAGAACCCTCTGCGGTTCATAGGACCCTGGCGGATTGGGAAGGCCGGGGCTTCCTCAAGGGGATTATCACCCAGAATATTGATATGCTCCACCAAAAGGCGGGCAGCCGCCGGGTTATCGAGCTCCACGGCTCCCCCAATATCCATTATTGCCTCCGCTGTCCGGGTATACGTTTGGGGTTTTCGCCCGTTGCGGCATTGGTTAAGGCCGGCGCCTTGCCCCGCTGCCCCAAGTGCGGCGCGGTCTTAAAGCCGGGGATCAGCTTTTTCGGCGATCCGCTCCCCTGGGAAGCCCGCCGGGAAGCGGAAACCGAGGCCCAGGACGCGGACCTGCTCCTGATTTTGGGCACAAGCCTGCGGGTTTTCCCCGCCGGGGAGCTTCCCCGGACTACGCTTAGGCGGGGCGGCTCCCTGGTTATTGTCAATAATCAGCCAACCCCCTTTGACGGAGCGGCGCTGCTTAGGCTGGAAGACCTGGCGGAAGTTTTTGGCGGCTGACCGGGGGCCTTGCGCCCCACTGTCAACAACATAAGGGGGGACCGGGGGGCCTTTCGGCCCCCCGGCGGGGGCGTAACGGGGGCAGGGCCCCCGGTGAGGGGGTAGGGCGCAACGAAGCGCGCCCATAAGAGGGGTACGCGACTTCCCCTTTCCTCATTTCTTAAGTTGTTGACAGTGGGCCAAAAAGCCCCCGGCCCCCCTTAAGTTATTGGCAACGGGGCCCTCCGCGCAAGGGGCGGCCTTCCCGGTTAGCGGTATCGTTCTACCCCCTGTTGGGGACAATGCGGGCGAATTACGCAGCGGGAACAATAGGGGCTGATGGGCCGGCATAGTTGTTGGCCGTAGAGGACGAGGAGGCTGTTAATGGGCTTCCAGTATTTTGGGGGCAGCACTTCCCGGAGTATCATCTCGGTCCGGTTGGGGGAGGGGGAGCCTTCGCTTCCGCACCATCCGCAACGGTTGGCGATACGGTGTACATGGGTGTCCACGCAAAGGCCGTCCAGATCGAAGGCTTCGGTCCGTACCAGGTTTGCGGTCTTCCTGCCCACCCCGGGCAGGGCCAGGAGCGCATCCATATCCGAAGGCACAGCCCCGCCGCGGGCGTCCATGAGGATGGCGGCGATTTTTTGCAGGTTCGCCGCCTTGGTCCGGTAAAAGCCTGCGGGATAAACAAGGCGGGCGATTTCCTCATGGGAAAGGCGCTGGAGGGCCGCCGGGTTGGGGGCCTTTTCCAGCAGCCGCTGGGAAGCCCCGGCGGTTACCGCATCCTTGGTGCGGAGGCTTATTATTGTAGAAACTAATATCGCCCAGGGATCGCCCGCGTAACTTTCGGCAATGAGGGTAACTGAAGGTTCGTCCGGCGCGGCGGACGGGCCTTCCTGGGACAGCCCCCCGCGCCAGGCGTTCAGTGCCTGAAAAATCTCGTCCCAGGGTATTGCCTTAGCGGTCATCCGGCCTTCCCGCCCGTTCCAGGAGCGCCACCGCCTGGGCTTCCACCGCAAGGCCCTCGCCGACGCTCCCCATCCCTTCATAGGTTTTTCCCTTAACCATGACCGCCCCTGGAGCCAGGGCCAGGGTTTCGGCCAGGGATGCGCGTATGGCTTCCCGCCAGGGAAGTATCTTCGGCGTTTCGCAGATCACCAGGCAATCCAAATTAACAAGCCGCCACCCTTGGGAGCGGACCTGTGCATAGGCGGCGGCCAGCAGCCCCAGGGAATCCGCGTCCTGCCATTCCGGGGCCTCCGGGGGGAAGAACTCGCCGATATCCCCCAATGCCGCCGCGCCCAGCAGGGCGTCAATAACCGCGTGGGCCAGGACATCGCCGTCAGAATGGCCCCATTCCCCCCGGTCGGCGGGGATGGTAACGCCCCCGATACGGAAGGGCCGCAGGGGAACCAGCCGGTGTATATCCCAGCCAAGGCCGACACGGAACATCAGGGCCGGCCCTCCGGCGCAAGGTCTTCGGGGAAGGTGATCTTCCGGTTTTGCAAAGCCCCTGGAATACCTATTACCGGCCCCTGAAAGGCCCCCCATACCTCCGCGTCATCGGTGTATTCAATCCCCGTTTCCGCGGCTTGGATTGCCGCCTGTTCATGGGCTTGGAGTATGGCGGGATAGGCAAACGCCTGGGGGGTTTGGGCAATCCCCACCTGGGCCCGCCGTAAATGCCGGATGACCCGTCCATCGGGGTTTAGTTCCTTGGGGGTTTCTACCAAGGGCAGGACGGGAATAACGGCCTGGTGGATCAGAACCGCTTGCAGGACCCGCTCGATCAGGTCCGCCCCAATCCAGGGCCGGGCCCCGTCGTGGATAAGCACATACGCAGGACAGCAGGGGGCCAGCGCCGTAAGGGCCCGGTGGATTGAGGCCCGCCGGCTTGCCCCGCCGGAAACAAAACAGAGCCGGGGGCGCTCCCGCTGGAAAAGCGCTTTGGGCAGGCTGGACCGGAGGGCCGCTTCTTCCGCCCCAGGGTTTGGGCAAGGCTGGCCGGCCGGCCCTTCCCGGTCCGGGGGGAACACCAGGGCCAGCGCGCCAATCCGGGATACCGCCGCAAAGGCCAGGGCCGCCGCCCCCAAGACGGTGAGGGGCTTCCCGGCCTCATCGGTCTTGCCGCCCGGCAGGGCCTGGTATTCCTTTTTCACCCCCCCCATGCGGCGCGAAGCCCCGGCGGCGGCTATGATTGCCGCGACGGCGACCCGGTTCATGGGGATGCGAGGCGGGTAAATTTGGATTCAAGCCGGGCGAAAATCATAGTTTCCACTTCTTCTTTGGGGATACGGAGGGAAAAAGCAACTTCGTCTTCCAACAGCTTCAGGGCGGAGTCGTAGAGTTTCCGTTCTAAAATCGGCAGTTCCTTAACTTTGCTGCGGTGGTAGAGGGACCGCACTATGGTGGCGATATCCGTAACGCTGCCCTTTTTGAGCAGGTCCAGATTCATCTGATACCGCATTTTCCAGTCCGATGGAATCGGTTCGTACTCCTCGCTTATCAGTTCCAAGGCCCGCTGGGCCTCTTCCTGGGGAACTATGGCCCGGATTCCCAGTTCTTCCGCCTTATCTAGGGGAACCATGATGGTCATATCGGATACTTCAAGATAAATAACATAGTATGGAATTTTCTGTTTTTTAAATTCCTTCTCTTTAATGGCGGTGATAATACCCACGCCCTGGCTGGGATACACCACCCTTTGATCTATTTGAAATCGTTGAATATCGTCGCTCATTTCCAGTAGTATAGCACAACAAGACAAGAAGATAAAGTAAGAGGGAAACCGCGAACCACTTGGGAAACACTGATTAAACCGGCATTATCAAAAGGGTCCGCGGATTAACGATACAATGATCAGTGGTAATCCGTGAAATCCGTGGACTTTGTTAAAAAGCCCGGTTTAATCAGCGCTTCCCTGGCGGCGCTCATGTATGTGGCGCCGGACCAGGGGCCCGCGGCCAAGTTCCGTAAACACCCTAGGGTTCCGCCTCCAGCCAGGCAACCCCGGGCAGGGGTCTAAAAGCGGTCTTAAAGGAAAGATACTTAACTGGATGAATATCGAGGGCGTTGGGGAACCAGCCGTTCAACTCCCCGGTATCGATGATGTTCACCGCCGAACCAAAGGAAATGGGCAGAACCGATCCCCGGTCCAGCAGGATGGTTTCCGCTTCCGCCAGGGTTTGCCAGCGCTGTTCCCCCTCTTCGGTCATGGAGCGGTCCATCAGGGCCTCGTAATCCCTATCGTTAAGCCGGGCGTCGTTGAGGTTGGAATCCCTGCGCCACATTTGCAAGAAGGTATAGGGGTCCGCGAAGTCCCCAATCCAGGTTGAGGACCCCACCGCGTAATCATTCTGTTTTAAGGATTGAAAGTACTGGCCGTAGGGGACCACGTCGATCCGCGCCCGAATGCCCAGATGCCGCGTCCAGGCGGCGGCCATGAGGTCCCCAATACGGGCCGCTTCCAGGGACGGCGTAAGGCGGATGACCAATTCGGGAATCCCCGCGCCGCCGGGATAGCCCGCTTCGGCCAGCAGCTTCTGGGCCTGTTCCACATTGGCGCTTTCCAGGCCGTTCACCGGGGGATACCCCGGCAGGGGATAGATCAAGGTTTTAGCGGGTATATGGCCCTTCCGGATTTGAGTCCAGGGCAGGGCAAGGCTCATGGCCCGGCGTACCCGGTGATCGTTCCAGGGCGCTTGGGCGGACCGGATAAAGTAATAGTGGGTGGCGAAGAGGGCGTTTACCATAACGCCGCTCCGGTCCGTAAGGGTCTCAAAGTTAATGTCCCCGGAAATCCACCGGGCTTCCCCGGAATTCCAATAGGCTGTAGAGGCGTCCTGGTCCTGGGTATACCGGAAGATAAGTTTATTCAGCGCCACCTGGGAGGCATCCCAGTAGTAGTTGTTTTTTGCCAGTACCAGGGTGTCTTTTTGGTTTTCTACGATATAGAAGGGACCGTTGGAAAGGGGCGGAGCTTTGGACCAGTCCTTGGTATGGATCATGGAGGGGTGGATGGGACTGAAGGAATGATGGCACAGCATGGCGGGAAAAAAGGACGCGGGGGAATTCAGCTTGACCACCAGCGTATGGTGGTCCGGCGATTCAATACCCACCCTCCGGGAGTCCTTGGTAAGCCCCATCCGGTATTCCCGGGCCCCGGCGATAATGTCGAACAGGGAGGAATAGGGAGACTGGGTGTCCGGGTCCAAAAGGGAAATCCATGCCGAACGGAAATCCGCCGACCGGACCGGATCGCCGTTCCAGTAACGGCCGGTTTTCCGCAGGGTAAAGGTCCAGGTTTTCTTATCCTCCGAGATATGCCAGTCTTCGGCCAGGGCCGGAACCGGCTCCATGGTAAAGGGATGGTAGGAAAAAAGCCCCTCGTAGAGGGCGGTAAAGAGCTGGGCTTCGGTGGCAAGATAGGATTTCCTAAAATCCAGTTCCACCCCGTCACTGGAAAAAACCGCCGTCAGCTCATCACGGTTGAGAACCTCCGGCCGGGGTTCCGCCAAGCGGGGCTCGTCCTGGGGCTTTTGGGGAGGGGACGGGATAGCCGCCTCCGTTTGGCTGGGGACCCTCGCTTTCGGCTCCGAAACGCAGGCGCATAGGAGCGCCCCAACGCTGAGTGCTATCCATAGCCCTCCGCTTCCCCAAGGGTTTGGGGGGAATAGGGCCTTCCCCGCGGCCCCGCGCGTTAATGACTGTCTGGCCATATACCAACCTTATGATTTTGCGCCGCCTATGCCCAAGCGCTTAAATTGTTCTTCTTCTTCTTTCTGGGCGCTATATTCATAGCGCTTTTGGTTGGCTTTTACAATAGCGTTTTTTATGGTTCCCAATTCGGGCTTTACCCCCTTAATCTTGTCCCGGTCCTCCTTGTCCGCGGCGGTTTTAAAATATTCATCCAAGGCTGAAATGGTCCGGTGCAAAACTTGGGCATCCCGGATATTCCTTTCCAGTAAGCCTAAGAGGTGGGAATCCTCCAGGGCCTCCATACGGGGGACGTTTCTTAGGTTGAAATTAATGAGGTTCTTGTATTTCCGGTCTACCTCGGCCTTAAAATTGGCAAAGACCACGGTCTCTTTTACCGTAACCCCCTTGGTTTTATCCGTATAGGTTACTTCATACTCCGGGGATTCGGGCTCCTTGTTCAGCATTTGCTGCACGAGTTTCCGTATCTTCTGTATAAACCCCTTCCGTTTATTCAACAGCAGTATGGAGTTTTCGTCCAATTTCGGCATGATCTCCCCCAGCATGGAGGCCGTCCCGCCGATGGCTAACAGCCCTTCTATGAGTATGCCCTTGAAGGATACCTTGGGTTTTCCCGCCAAGGGTTTGGCGGCGGGTAATTCCAGGCGTTTGAGCACCGCGTCCCGCAGCGCGGGGCCCTTGTTGGAATAATTTTCCTGGATTATCTCGTCCGCCAGATCGGGGTAGAAGGGTTTCCGGGGCATCAGGGAGGCGAATTTTTTCTTGATCTGGCCTAGCTGGGAAGCCTCTCCCGGCGCCATGGCGGACAGCACCTTTTCCCGCAGGGCGTACTTATAGGCTTCCCGCCCATAGGCGGTTACCTCTTTCAGCGAATCCAAGATTGAAACGGTAAGCCTGCTCAGATTGGACAGGGAATCGCTGATAATGCTCATGGATATCTGATCCGCCCCTGATTTGAGCTGGTTTACCGTTTCCACCATGCCCTTGGTATTGGGCGCCGCCCGCATGTCGGCGGAAAACCGGACCCAGTCGATATACTTTACCAGCCCCAGGATCAGTTTTATCTTATCCAGCGGGAGATATTCTATATCAAAGGAGTAGAAATTAACCAGAAAATCAAGCTGATTGTCATAATTGGCCAGCCTAATGGTGAGTTTATCAATCCGCTCATTTTCGGCGAAAGGGGCGGTATCGGGAATTTCAAGCTCCGATACCTTGGATTCCTGCTTATAGAAATCTTCATTGATAACCTTCCGTCTGAGGCACAGGCTGTACAGGGCGTTGAAGGCGTTATAAAAAGCCCGCAGGTCCTCCTTGAGCTTAGGAATCTTTTCCCGTTCCAGCCAATCCCGCCGGGCGTTTAACAGTTCTAAGAGTTTCCTCTGGTATTCGGTTTCAGCCATCTTTTTTAGTATGCGGTATGGGCTGCGTTAAAGCAATCCGCATATAAGCTCCCATATATGGTAAATATGAAACAAATTCGATTTCTTGTTATTATCGGCAGTCTTTTGGCGTTCCCCGGGGCTTCCTGCAAAAATCCGGTATTTTTTTCTGAATATTCCGTGTTATTGCCGGCCTTGCCGCGGCTTTGGCGGGAAATTCTGGGGGAACCCCATTGGCGGCTTGAATGGGTGGGGAAAGACGGCGCTTGGCATAGCCAAACCGGAAGCGCCGCGGCCCTGTCCGCGCTGGAATTGCCTGAGGACCGGACGGTTCCCCTGCTGGCCTATCCCTTTTGGCCCGGCCGGCCTCTGGCTCCGGGAATCATGCGGCCCGCGGGGGCTTTGTTCCCCTTTGACGTGGAGGGGAAGGCCCTGCGGGCAAGCTGGGAAGCCGGGGTGGACGCGGTGTTTTACCGGGAAATGGCCGCCGCCAGCGTCCTCCTGGGCTCCGGGCAAGTTGGCCGTCAAGGGGTCTTTTTTGATTGGCCTCGCTTTAGAGCTTTGTTCCATTCAGCGGAAAGCCCCATTCCCGGCGAACTGCGCCGCGACCCTTGGCTGGTGGATTGGGCTTCCCTGGCCCTGAAAACCGTGGAGTCCGGCTTTGACCGCCGCCGCGTCCGCCGGCGCGAACTGGAGGAGTTTTCCCTGGAACTTCCCGGTCCCGGCCCCTGGGCCGGGACCTCCCCCTTTGAAGCCTTCCCTCCCTGGGAACAAGGGGAGCGGGCCGTTCTGGATGCGTCCGGTGAAGTCAGGGCCCTTGTGTCCAGCGGAGGGATGCTCCGGTACACCCGCGGCGCCTGGCTATGGATGCCCTGGGACTAGGGGTCTTCCGCCCCCGTTACTGTGGTTAGTCTCAACAGCGGCCGGGGCCAGAAGATTAGGGCGATCAGCGGCTCGATTACCCTCACTGACATCCCCAGCCTCGTGCCCTGGGTATCTATTACTGTGTATAATGGCCAAGGATAGTATTCCTCTTCCGCCCCGGCCTGAATGGAACGGTTAACTTTCCAAACTTTCCAACTTCTCTGTCCCCTTTAGATGATCCCTTTACGGGATCAAATCGGTGGGATCCATTAGTTCGGAAAGCCTCAAGTAGCTCGCCCGGAATGGAATCTGTAGTGTATCTATTAGTGTATCTATTAGTGTATCTATAAGGGACAGACAAGGAACAGGGACAAACGGTTTCCAGGTAAGCATCAGCGTAACGGCAAACTCAAACGACTACTCTACTATGGAAGCGTTTATTTTCAATATTTCAGCCCTAATGCGCCTTGAATTATATACCTCCAGGCGACTAGAACCCCAATTGCTAGTAACTTCAGTGTTTATGGATATAGTTCAACTCAAGGAAGGAAGCGGAAGCCGGCTTTTTCTTAGTATGGTGTCCACACCATAAGTAACGTATCCGCAGATCATGAGCATTACCTTGGATCGGAGGCATCGCCAAAGAGAACTAGTAAGGAATAGGGCCTTAATCACCTGTTTATTTGGGGGTCTTGGCGTTACGGGGAGTGGCAGTCTTCCGTTGAGGGGGTAGCCTGTTACCATAATAACAGACGCAGAGGTTCGCGGCTTCCCCCGCCCATCAATCGCTAGAGCAACACTGATTGCGGACTTCAGTACGGCGTTGAATTAATCAGCGTTGCGCTAGTTACTATTCACTCCAGCACAGGATTTGGTAGAGCACCTCAAGGCAGATAGTATGGTTGAGTATTGTCCTATTCCCTTTGATAAAGTGCCATAGGCCGCCGAATTCCCATTCCTCCGCATTTTCTACCAGCGAGGCTTTTACTGGATTCCGGCTTACATAATCAAAGGCATGGAGAAAATCATATAGGCTAGCAAGAATCTTGGAAAAAAAGCGGTCTCCCCAGACATGGCCGCTAACGCCATGTCGTTTATTCCATGCCCGGGCAAACATACTGAGTATCCACTGCATAATCTGAGAAAGCGATCCTTTAGGCCCTGGACGGATAAGCAGGTGGATATGGTTTCCCATGATGCAGAAGTTATGGATGGAGAAGCCGTATTTCTTTTTGGCCCGCTCCAGGATGCCCAGGAAGAGCCTGCGCATGGCGGGGCAGAAAAGAACCATTTCTCCCCGGTTGGATCTGGCAGTAACATGATAGGCCGCGTTCTGTTTGAGTAGTCTTGGTTTACGCATACCCAATACTATGGCGAGGAAGCGCGATTTTGCTTTAATATCATTTTTCTTTTTTGCTCTGTCCTGCCTATTTTTGTCCAAACTTACTACTTTACTTCTTCGGGGGACATACTACTTAACTTTGGGACATAATTTTGGGGACAGAGTTGAATTGCAAACTGTGGATAGAGCTGTTGGGGACAAACTTAATTGGTAACTGGGACAGGGATGTTGAGTAACAAAATTTGGGCAGTTCACTGAGCCCCCTCCACCTTCCACACCTTACACCTTACAGGGACATACACCTTACATACACCTTACAGGGACAGAGTCTTCTGGGGTTTATTCAGAACTCAAACTAGAAACTAGGACAGGGTATTTTAGTATTTTAGAAAACAGAGAAAACAGGGACAGAGTATTTTTTAGTCTCTTAATCCAGGACCAGGGCCTTTCCGATGGTATAAGAAGCATGTTCAAAGTATGCGCCGCCGGTATTATCCCGGTTGTTCTTATGTTTTTTTTCAGTTCCTGTGTCCCCAAGGGGGCTTCCGCTTCCGCCCCCGGCGCCGTTGAAGGGGAGGAGGGCTTTTTGGCCCTGGTTATCCCCGGAGCGTTTCCCCTTTGGTTTGAACTGAACAGCGCGGTTCCTGTCCAGATTTCATCTCCGGATGAGTCTGTCCCCCTCCCCTTTACGCCCTGGCCGAGCGCCCGGCATATTGCGGGGATGACGGTTGGGAAGGGCCGGCTGGTAATGGCGGTCAACCGGGAAGGGCTGCTGATCCTGGCGCCCCGGGAAGAGGCGCTTGCCCTCTATTGGCTGCAAGGCGGGCCGGCGTGGGAGTCCTATACGGTGGGAGCGGTTTTCCGGTACCAAGAAAACCCGGCGGCGCTGTTATACCGAAATGATTTTTTCCTTCAAGCGGAAAGCGCTTCCCGGCTCCCGCCTCCCCTGGACCGGGTATGGGGGCTTACCGGAGCGTTTCAGCTTATGCCAATAGGGGGCGCCTTTGCCGATATGCCCGCCCAGGAGGGCTGGAATCTGGAGGACCTTCGGTTTGGACGGGACGGCCTCTGGCATTACCGGGGGGCGCGGGAATCAAGTTCCCAGCGGGAAGTCCGGTATTCCCGCGCCGTTGATCTGGAAGTTCCGGGCAAAATGAGTTCCTTTGGTCTTTTCACAAAGGCCGCGGTACCCTATACTGCTAATGAGGCGCCGAAACTTCTCGGCATGGTCTTGGAAGGGGCCGTCCGTTTGGTTTCGCCGGTAAGACCCATTGCCGCGGTTGTTTCTCCGGCCTTTCCGGGGCTTCGTTATTATACTGGAAACTCCGGCATACCCCAAGGGACGGAGCTTGATACAACCGAACTTGCTGGTTTTTACCGGGAAGGGGAGGGCGCTGAAGGGGCCTTGGCGGCCCTTGTTTTTCCCGGCGGGCGTCTTTTGTACGCGGCGGAACCGGACGGAACAGCCCGTTTGCGGCTGGCGTCCCTGCCTCCCTTGCCGGAAGGGTTTTTCTATACCCGTATCGGCATGGCCGGTTCAGCCCTTATCGCCGCCTGGGAAGAACAGGAGCATTGGAATACCGGAGCCGCCGGGTTCTTGGTAATCGCCATGCCGGATGGGGCAGATTATTAGAGTTGTTCGGAAACTGAAGTTTCCGGACAACTCTATTACTAAAGAGGACTGGTACTATGGAAAAACGCGAATTTACCACCATTGCGGAAAAAAACCGGGTAGTTACGAATATTATGAACGAGGTTTTTAAGGCGGACGCCTTTTTGCTCCTGGGGCATCAGGACCCGGATACGGACTGTATCGCTTCTTTGGCATCCTGCGCATTGCTCCTGCGGAAGCTCCAAAAAGAGGCGGTGATCTACCTGCCGGGGCCGGTGGGGGAACAATTTAATTACCTCCTGGCAATTTGCCGGTATAACGGCATCGCGGTGCGCTATGGGGATGATCCCGTATCCGCCGGCATCGAGGCCCTGGTCATACTGGATACGCCGAAACCGGCGATGATCGCCGTAAACAGCGCCGGCTTCGCGCTGCTGGAGAATCCCGCTATTCGAAAGATAGAGATCGATCACCACCTGCAAGCCGACGCCGCCTATGGGGGGGACCGGGACCTTTCCCTGGTTTCCGAAGCCTCCAGTACCTGCGAACTGATCGGCTATCTGTGTTTTAAGATCGCCAAGCAAAAGGGCCTCGCGGAACAGGAGTTTTTCCCCCGGAATATTGCCCTGGCGCTCCTCACCGGCATTGTGGGGGATTCCCACATGGGGAAATATTTAAAGTCCCACAAGGAACGCCGTTTTTATCAAATTTTCAGCGCCATGTTTGATAAGATACTGCTTGAACAGACCCACAAGGACAGTACAAACCTGGCGTCCATGGAAGCCATCTTTGACGCGATTCAGCGGTTTTCCGTGCGGGAGAAGCGCTGTTTTGATCATATCCTAAGTCAAAAGCAAGAGGCCGCCCCCCTGTTCTTCATCGCCCTGAACGCCGTCGGGTCGGAGGAGCTTTTTAACCAATACGAGAAGGAACTCATTGTGAATGTGTTCAAGGCCGCGGCGGATACCCTGGCGGAGGAGCATGGCAGATTGGGGCTGGTTTCCTATTATGATCCCCCCGGGATGTCCGATTTTATTCAATTCCGGCTGAGAAGAGGGTTCCGGTATAAGTCCCTGGACCTACGGAAGGTATTGGAGCGCCTGAACATCAGCAACGGCGGGGGCCATCCCGGGGCCGTCGGCTTTCGGATTAGAAAACTGGATGTCCGGGACCTGGATGCCTATATTCAACAGCTCATCACTCACATTGGGGCAATGGAAGGGTCCGGCGGAACGCGCCCTTTGTAACCCTATGAGATGCGCGTTCCCCGCTTTGCCGGCGGCGCTGGGTTTGGCCTTCCTGGTTCTGCCCCCAGGCCCCCTGGCCGGGCTGCCTGAATCCTTAACCCTGCTGTTCCGGGGAAATATCCTGCTGTTTCCCGACGGGGGCAATCTGCCGGACCCCATGCCCATACTCCCCAGCCTCGGCATAGGGGCGGATTATCCCCTAGCGGGACCCCTGTATGCGGAGGCGTCGGCGGACTTCTATAGCACCAATTATGATTATTCCTATACCTTGGACCGGGCGGTTCCCGCTTCCCTTGAATACCGTTCCGCCTTTGTGGCGGGCATCGTGGCGGGTTTCCAGTTAACCGGGCGCTTCGCCTTTACCGATAGCTTTGCCCTGCGGGTATTTGCCGGTCCGGCGGTGGATTTACGGCTTTGTTTTTTATCCTATGGCTTGCGGCCTGATGAGATCACCGCTGAAGGGCGGAACCTATCCGCGGTGGTGGAGGATGTTGCCGCCTATTTTTGGCATCAAGGCCGGTGGTTTCTGCCGGTTGCGGGGTTCGGATTTGAGTACCGCATACTTCCCAAGATAATGCTCGGCCTTGAGAGCCGGGTCTGGATACCCCTGTACCGGTGGTGGAGCGGGGAAAACCTTGCCCCCATTGAGGGGTGGCGCATAGCCGCCGGATTAACGGTTAGCCTGCGCTAAAGCGCCGGCGCATAGAGCAAGCGGCTTGGTCGCGGGCCTTCGGTCCGGCAAACAAGTCCGGTGGTTTTTCAGGCTAATGCCTTCGGACTTCCGTCCGGCAAAACCGCGTTTTCAGCGGAAGTTGTGTAATAGAGCTGTTCTGAAACTTCAGTTTCAGAACAGCTTCCGCTTAAAAACGCGGTTTCATAAGGCTTTAGCCTGAGAAACCGCAGGACGTGTTCCGAAACCAACCGGGTTTTGGAACACGTCTA
>JAITHL010000083.1 GCA_031279975.1 Treponema sp.
GTTAGCTGGGGTCGGCTTTGCCGATTTTATCAAAGACATCATCTAAAAGGTGCACCCTGGAGACCGCCTGGGACAGCTCAACAGAAATACTGATATTAAATCCCCAGAGCTCAGTTTCCCAACCCCTTCGAGAAGCCGTTGTGATAAGAGGCAAAAAATCCCTGTCGCCGGAAAGCAGTTTTAAAATTGCGGGTGTCTTATGATCGCATATACTCTCTACCCCGCGGGCTATGAGTTCCGCATCCACCGCCTTCTCCTCACCGGTAATGGGACTGCGTGCATGGGTTATAACCTCAAATCCCTGCGATTCAGCAGCTTTCCACAATGAGTCATTCGGCGGCGGCGTTGATCCCACAAGAATTGCTTTTATTATCCTGTGTCCGTTAGCAGCTTGTCTGAGCAGGGAACCAAAATCGATGCGCCACTGCCAGTCTATCGGCTCCCGCTGGTCCTGCGCCTGTCTTATTAATCCCTTTTGCCGGGCAGAAAATTTTCTGCCTTCAATAAAAACATTTGCATTATCCGCCAGCATCAAACATGCGTCCATAAAATCCTGCCTTCAACAGCAATCACCCTTGCCATATTTAAGTTGCATTAGACGTGTTCCAAAACCCGGTTGGTTTCGGAACACGTCCTGCGGTTTCTCAGGCTAAAGCCTTATGAAACCGCGTTTTTAAGCGGAAACTGTTCTGAAACTGAAGTTTCAAAACAGTTCTATTGTATAGGGGCGGGTAAAAAAGTCAATGGCCGCCGGCCTGGCAATGACCGGCGGACGCTCTGAAAAGGCCCCGCTTGATTACCCTAGGGCAATGCTGATTAAATCAAGTTTTTAAAAATAGCCCGCGGATTGCGCTGATTACCGGTAACAAAATCTGTGAAAATCAGTGCTAATCCGCGTTAATCTGCGGTCTCTTTTGATAATGCCGAATTATTCAGCGCTGCCCTAGGGCATAAGCGATCCCCCGCCGGACGGGGGCGGCGCGGGCGGATAGGAATCACCCGGTTCCGCGCATAACAGCCCCGCCTAATAACTCCATTTGAATCCAAAGGAGACCATGGGGATGGGCATCTCATAGTTGGCGGAGTTGCTCCCCGTATCCTCTTCGCCGGTATAGGTATTATAGGAGGTGTTCGCTTCGGACCGGTACACCAGGGAGAGGATGTTTTCCGCCCCAAGATAGATTTCGGTTTGGACCTTGTTCCGCTGGTTAAAGATATAAAATGAGATTTTCATATCCAGGGGAATGGACCAGGTGGTTCGCTCATTATCATCATAGCGGGATGCCCGGCGGTATTTTTGAATAACCGGCCCCACCGGCCTGCCCCCGGCGTCTATCTGTTGAACCGGGTAGAAACTAATCGCCCCGGTCTTTGTCTTAATCCTGCCGCTGGCAAGGCCGAGGCGGGTGGCGATGCCGATCTGCCGCAGGGGTTTGAAATTCAGGACCAGGTTGATATTGTGAAACCGGTGAAACGAGGGGTAGTACCAAAGGCCGTCCCCGTACAGCCCGTCCAGGGAGACCCCGGTAGTTTGCGAGCCATGAGGGTCCTGATACCGGGCGTGGGTGAAGGTATAGGAGAGCCACCCGTCCCAATACCGGGATTCCAGTTTTTGCAGTTGGAGGTCAAAGCCGAAAATCATGCCCCGCCCGTCAAAATAGCAGTTCACCGCGTCCTGCGCGCTCTGGCCCTGGCTGTCCACATTCGGACGGTAGGTAAGATAGGCCCGGTCGAAAACATATTTGAAATACCCTTCCAGGGCAAAGCTGAAGCCCTGGAGTATATCGATCTTGGTTCCCGCCACAGTGGTCCAGGACCGGTTGGGCCTCAGATCAAAGTCCTGAATTCCATAGCGCTCGTCAATAAAGTTCACGATCTCGTTCACCGACGAAAAGAGCCCGGTGCCCGCCGTAAGGGTGAGGGAATCGATGGGGCCGGCGTTCTTGAGCAGGCCGAAGTCCAGGTTGAGCCGGGGGTTGAGGACCGGATAGGTTTGCAGGGTAAAACCGCTCCCGATGATAAAGAGGTGATCCAGCCGGAGCCCCAATTCCGCGCCGAACCGTTGATCCGGCGAGGCGTATTCCCCCAGGGCATAGGCGGAAGTGATAAGCCCGTGGTTTGTTATATCCACCTTATAGGTAAAGGGCATGATAAGCCGCGCTTCCGGGATGAATCCCGGTATTAGATAGTCCGGGGTTATTTCAACCAGCATATCCGCGGCGCTGGAGGATTTCCACTGGGAATAGAGTTCCTGGAGGCCGAAGGCAAAGAGCAAGCCCCCGCCGGCCTGCCAGTCCAGGTCAAAGCGGCCCTGGGCGTTTAGGATGGTATTAACGGATTCCAGGCTCATATTGGCGTCCGGGGTGGTATAGCTGTTTCCCTCCAAGAGGGGGCCGTATTTTTCGATAAAGTCTTCCGAATAGCGGGCGGTTATCGCATCCCGTATCAGCCCTTCGGCGGTCATCTCCTGGAATCCAAAGCCGAAGGTCCCCTTTGCCAGCATCGTTTGCCGGGGGGTATAGGTAAGGCCGGTGATCAGGAAACCCAGATAATTGCGGTAATCCCCGTCCAGCATCATGCTGCCCTGGAGTTTTTCCGTGTCATACTCGCTCTCGTAGGTCAGCCCCACCCCGTCGCCGCCGAAGTAGCTGTTAAAGGTCCATTGCAGGTCCGGCATGAACTGGTAATCCGCCGAAAGGGCGGCGCTTCTGATATAGGGGGCGGTGGTGAACGCGTCAATGAGGGCAAGGCTTTCATTTTCCACCGCCTTGTTAAGCTGCTTGGCCGCCCAAACCAGGGTATCCCAATAGGTAACCCGCCCCATGGCCCGGATTCCCCCCTTGCCCCAGAGCGGGAAGGAGAGGCTGAGGTCCGTTGAGCTGGTAGCAATGGCAATATCCAGTTCCGTGTTTTCGGAGGAGGGCTGCTTTGACGTTATTTCCAGGAGCCCGGAGATGGTATGCCCGTACCGGGAAGAAAAGACCCCGTGGGAAAGCCGGGCGCTCTGTACCATCCGGGGATCGAAGATGGAATACGCCCCCCCCCAGTGGTAGGGCTCGGAGATATAAAACCCGTCCAGCGCGGCCATAAGGTCTCCGGGATCGCCCCCCCGGATAGAAGGCCGGGCATTGAACATGCTGGTATACCCAACCCCGGGCAGGAGTTTTATGGAGGTCATCACATCCTCAATAAGGCCAATCTCCGCGGTCCGCGCAAGCTCCTTTTCCGTTATGGCCACGCTTCGTCCGCTTTTAGTCTCGCTGGTGCCGGGGCGCTGGGCTTCCAGAACCAGTTCTTGGTTTTCCAGAACGCCCCCAAGCCGCAGGGCCGCGGACGCCCGGTTTTGGCCTGCCGCGATGGTGATCCGGCGGTTTTCATAGCCCGGATAGGCTATCTGAATCACCACCTGCCGGTCATCGGGAACCGGGATCACCGCCCGTCCGTTCTCATCACAGGTATATTCCGTCCCGTCCCAGGAACGGATAAGGGCCCCCTCCAAGGGTATCTCCAGGTCCGCGTCCTCCACGAGGACCTCCACATCCCGGGCCGGAAGGTCTGGAATAACGAAGCAGCCGAAAAGCAACGCGAAGAGGAGCAAAGCCCGCGGGAAAATCCTGAGCGTATCCATGCCGGTAGTATAGCCGGAGCCGGGGGTCCGGTCTACCGGCGGGCCGGGGCGCCGCTGTCAACAACTTACTCTGCGGGGGTTCTACCCCCGCAACGCCCCCGCCGGGGGGCCGAAAGGCCCCCCGGTCCCCCCTTAAGCTGTTGACAGCGGGTTTCCCTCCCCTGGGGTTAGCTAGTATGAGCCATAAACCCGGCGTTGACAAAACGCCCTCCGGGGGATACCCTAACAGCGGCGTATTTCAGAGGAAGTGAGGCGGGGCCGCCGAATCCTCCGCTATCCCCTAATGCAGCGGTGATTAAACCGGACTTTTTAACAAGGTTCACGGATTATCGTATCTTAAATCCGTGATAATCCGCGGACCCTCCTGATAACGCCGGATAAATCAGCGTTACCCAAAGCAGCCGGCTTTAGGGACAGGCGCTCGTTAGTTTTTTCAGACCTCGCGGATTGGGGCCGGGAAAATGCCGTTCCCCTTTGTGCGGCGGCGTTGCTTCCCCTGGTCCGCTGGAGCGGGAGGCGGGAATGGCCGAATTCGCTATATACGGAAAGGGAGGGATTGGCAAATCCACCATAGCCGCGAACATTTCCGCGGCCCTTGGGCGGCGGGGGCGGCGGGTGCTCCAGATTGGCTGCGATCCCAAACGCGATTCAACCCGGTTGTTGCTCCACGGCGGGCGGCTTGTTACCGTGCTGGATTATCTCAAGGAAACCAGCCCCGGTACATGCGTTTTTTCCGGCATTGCGCGGGCCGGGGCTTTCGGCGTGCACTGTATTGAGGCGGGCGGCCCCGAACCGGGCGTGGGCTGCGCGGGGCGGGGCATTCTTACCGCCTTTGAGCTGATCGGGCGGCTGGGCGTAAAATCCCGGGGCTATGACGCCGTTCTCTACGATGTTTTAGGGGACGTGGTGTGCGGCGGTTTCGCCGTGCCCCTTAGGCGGGAATACGCGGATAAAGTGTACATTGTTACATCCGGCGAATTTATGTCCCTGTACGCGGCGAACAATATACTGCGGGGGCTGAAAAATTACGATCTGAATATGCCGGGCCGCGCCGGGGGGATCATTTTCAATTCCCGGTCCCTGGACGGGGAAGCGGGCCGGGTCCGCCGGTTTTGCGACGCCGCCGGGCTTCCCCTGCTTGAAACATTTCCGCGCAGCGATCTGTTTTCCCAGTGCGAAAAGGAAGGGCGATGCCTTGTTGAAGCCTGCCCTGATTCAGACCTCGCCCAAAAATTCGGGCGCCTCGCGGAAAGAATTGAAACCCCGGGGGAACTCTACGCGGCCATGCCCCTTTCGGATGAAGAACTTGAGGAGCGGATTTTGGGACGGCGGCGGAAACCGCCGTCCGCCGCGCCCCTTCCTATCGCCGGGCTGGAAACGGAGGCGGACGCGGACGCCGGGCCGCCGCTTTTTTCAAAAAGCCTTGTGTCAAAAGAGCCGCTCATGGGATGCGCCTTTAGCGGCGCCATGGGCGTCGCCATCCAGATAGCCGGAGCTGTCTGCGTCGCCCACGGCCCCCGGAGCTGCGCGCACATAACCTATCAAAGCATTACGTCCAAATCCCGGCGCTTCCTCCTTGAGCGGGGCCTGGCCCTTGCCTACACCAGCGCGCCGCCGGTGTTCTCCTCTGACATGAACGAAGGGGCGGTGATCTTCGGCGGAATAGAAGAACTGCGCAAGAAAATTACCGGGCTTAAAAAAGAGTTCCCCGCCCCTCCGGGGGAAAAACGGATTTTCTTTGTGCTTACCACCTGCCCCGCGGGCATTATCGGCGACAACATCAACAGGGTGATGGACCTTGAAGACCCCGGCGCGAGCATTATTCCCCTTAAAACCAGCGGCAATATACAGGGGGACTACCTGCAGGGCATACTTTTCGCGTACTTTGAAATCGCCCGGGCCCTGATAGACCGGAACATCCCGCGGGAGGAAAACACGGTGAATATCGTGGCGGAAAAGGGCGAAACCTACGCGCTCCCGGAAAGTTTTGCCGCGGTAAAAGAAATACTCGACAGTTTTGGCATCAGGGTAAACTGCCGCTTTATCTGTGAAACAACGGTAGCGGACATCCGCGCCTTCAGGCGGGGAAAACTGAACCTCCTCGCCTGGGATGATTACATGGGAAGAACCATCAGGTCATTCCTGGAAAGGGAATACGGCGCTGAATTTTTCGCGGAGCCCTTTCCGTCCGGCTTCCAGGCCGCCGCCGGCTACACCCGCGGCCTGGGAGCGTATTTCAACAAGAGCGCGGGCGAAATTGACGGGGTTATCGCGCGGTATGAGCGGCGCTACCAGGCGGAAATGCGGGCCCTGCGTCCAAAACTCGAGGGGAAACGGCTCATGATCATCACCATCACGCAGAATATCGACTGGGCCCTGGAAGCCGCGATAGACGGGGGGATGATCATCGCCTTTGCGGGCATCATGGATTATTCACAGGACAATCTTTTTACCACCCGCTTCCGGGACGCGGTGGGGGAACTGGTCCTTTCCTACGACCTGAAAAACCTCGCCGCCGATACGGGGCGGGTAAAACCGGACCTCCTCATTTCGCCCTTCCCGCTGGGAGCGGAAGCGGGCGCGGTGTTGCGGGACAATCTTACCTACAGCCCCCCGGCGGGATTTTTCAGCGCCCTGGAACTTGCGCGGCGGTGGGCGGCAATTTTCGGCGCCCGTCTTGCGGAAGGATGGAGGAAGGATGACCATCTATTCAGAAAATATTACCCCTGACAGTTTTTCCGGCGCCCTCTTCGCCGTTGAAGGCATTGCCGGCGCTTGTACCGTGCTTAACGGCCCTACGGGCTGTAAATTTTACCACAGCGCGATTTCGGAAAGCCAGTTGCCCCGCGGACCGGCGGGGAACCCGCTCTCCAGCGCGCTTGGGGAATTCTGGTTTGGTATGCCCCGGATTCCTTCAACATACCTGGACGGAAATGATTATGTGTTTTCAAGCCGGGACAAACTGGAGCGGCTCCTGCGGTCCCTGGGGGGAGGGCGGTTTGGCCTGGTGGGGGTGATCAATTCCCCCGGCGCGGCCCTCATCGGGGATGACGTGGAGCGGCTGCTTGCGGAAACGGTACGGGGCGTTCCCGCCTTTGCCCTTGAAACCACGGGGTTTTCAACAACCTTTGGATCGGGCTATCAAAAAGCCCTTGGCCTCGCCGTGGATGTTTTGGGAAAAAAGGGCGGCGGCGCGCGTCCTAAAACAGTAAATCTGCTTGGCCTCGGCATATATCAAAAGTATTTTGAGGGAAATTACGCGGCCCTCAAAAGGCTCCTTGCTCTGTGCGGCATAGAAGTTTTGTCGGCCCCTGGGGCGGGGGACCCTTCCGGCGCCTTTGCCCGTATTGCCGAAGCGGAGATCAACATCGCCGTGTATCCCGAATACAGCCTTCATCTGGCGGAAAAACTGCGCGCCGGTTACGGGACGCCCTTCCTCTCGCCTAAGGAGGGCCCCCCCATCGGCTTTGACAGTACCGAATCCTTTGTCCGGGAGGTTTCGGCGGCCCTGGGTGCGGACCCCGCTCCCGCCCTCGCCGCGGTTGAGGCCGCCCGGGCCCGGGCCTACCGGTATCTGCTTCCTGTTACGGCGGCGCTCTGCGATCCCCGGGGCGCTCTTTTTTCGGTGAGCGCCGAGGCGTCAACCGCCTACGCCCTTGTGAAGTGGCTCGTTTCCTACCTGGGCATGATCCCCGCTTCGGTTTCCCCCGCCGTTGAGGAAGAGACGCCCTTTTCAGGCGCGCTTAAAGACTATCTTGCTTCAATTGACCGCGCTGAAGCGCTGGAACGGCCAATGCTGGAAACGCCCGCCCCTATCGTGTTTGCCGACGGCAACACCATTGCCGCGCTCCGCCTCGCGGGCCGGCGGTGCTGCGGGGTTGAAATCAGCCTGCCCACGCTCAACTATCTGGACCTAACGGAAAAATCCCTGCTCGGCGGGGAGGGCGCGCTGTTCCTGCTGGAGCAGGTAATCAACGGCCTGCGGTACGCGGCGGGATGAAACAGCGGGGCCGGGAACAGCGGGCCGCGCGGGGATTCCGTGAAGGCCGTTCCCGCTCTGGTATCTGTTGCTTGTTATCTATGGAAACACTAGACGTGTTCCAAAACCCAGTTGGTTTCGGAATACGTCCTGCGGTTTCTCAGGCTAAAGCCTGCGGACTAAAGTCCGGTGAAACCGCGTTTTAAAGCGGAAGCCGTTCTGAAACTGAAGTTTCAGAACGGCTCTGCTGATTAAATCGGAATTTTTAACAAGGCCCGCGGATTACCAGCATCCGTGGACCCCGTTGATAATGCCCCATTAATCAGTGTATCTTACCCGTATTTGCGTAATGAAATGAGCAAATACAGAGGGCAGCGGTGATTGCGGACCGGAGGTCCGGCGTCAAGTTAACCATCGCCGCCCTAGGGAAACACTGATTAAATCCAATCGAGGATTTAATCAGTGTATCTTACCCGCATTTGCGTAATGAAATGAGCAAATGCAGAGGGTAACGCTGATTAGCGTCAAGTTAATCAG
>JAITHL010000092.1 GCA_031279975.1 Treponema sp.
CTGGAATTTTGGCGTTGCAAACGCCAAAATTCTACCTTGCAGGCTCGAAAAGAGCCCGAAAATCGGGATTTTTGCGGTCTACTGGCCGCAAAAATCCACTATTTGAACAGGCTCTTAGGAATGCCCCGGCAGGGCGTAATCCCGGATCAGTACCATGTCGAATACTTCGATGAAACGGGTGAGGTCCACCGGGCGCTTCCGGTAGTCCCCGTTGGAACCGGCCAGGGAAAACCACGCTTCCACTGACAGGCCGGTTTTTCCATAGCCCACCGCGGTTTTCCGGCCCTTGATGTCCCGGGCCTCGTCCAGCCACGCGGCGAGATCGTCCTGGAAATCGCTGATGATAAAAAACAGCGCGTGTTCGTCCAGGTAGCGTTTGCAGTAGCGGATGCCCTCGGCAAGCCGGGTTCCGCCGCCGGTGCGGACCCCCTCCAGTTTATCCAGGGAAACGTCGGTACACAGGGAATCCGACCAGGCCACCAGCCGTCCCGCGTCCCGCCGCAGGGCCGTTTCCGCCCGGGCGATGGCCCCCACCACCTGGAGGGCCAACGCGGCGGGCACGCTGCCGGAAACGTCCAGCAGGATGCAGAGCGCGGCGGGGGTGTATATTTCGCTCCGGTAGCGTTTGGGGATAAGCACGTCGGTGTTGAACTTGTTCCGGTTCGCGTGGTAGAGGTGATCCGTCCGGAGCCGGCTTTTCCGCAGGGTCAAACTCCGCTCTTGCAGTATGCGCACCAGGTCTTGCAGGTTCCCGGCCACCGCAAGGCGGCGGTAGGTTTTCCCGCCGCTGACCGCGTCGGTCCTACCCCGGCCGAAGCGGAAGTCCCCGGCCTCAAGGCCCTCCCCGTCCTCACCGCCGTCCAGCAGGGTTTTGCGGGTTTCCCAGGCGTCCCGGATCCGCGTTTCAGCCTCCCGCTCCTGGTTATAGGAAGAAATGGCCGAGGAGTTGATCTTCCCGCCCCCGCCGGAATGGCCGCCCCCCGAGGCGGAACAACCTGGGGGCGGGCCTTCCCCCAGGTTGTTGAGGGAGGCGGTCAGGTCAGCGGCCAAAAGGCTCATATAGCTTATCCAGTCCAAACCCAGGGGCCAGTCCGCCCGGGGATACACGTAGTCATCCGGCTCCCGCCCGGTCTGCCCCTTGTACTCCAACAGCCCGGTGAAGCGGCGGCCTTCGGCAATGGTCAAGGTGGGGTCCCGCAGCGCCCGGTAGAACCGGTAGCGGTTGAGGAATTCCAGGGCCTTCCGCCAGTCCTGGCGGAACAGTTTGCTGTGTATCTCCATTGCCTGGGCAATGTCGGCAAAGCGGTTGTACAGGAAGGTGGAATAGTAGCCCATGCTCCGCCGGGTGTTCCGTTCCGGGGGAAGGCGGGCCAAAAACTCATGGAGGTTGCGCTTAAAAAAGATTTCAAACTGGGCCCGGTGCGCGGCGGGGCGCTCGTAATGGTTAAACAGGATATGCCCCTTTTCCCGCAGGTCGCAGAGCATATAGACCGCCGTGTCCGCCGAGGGGTCTATATAAATCCGGTACTCCCCCCGCATGGCCCGGTAGGAGAAACTTAAGGGGCTATGGGGCTGGTCCACGTTCTTGATATAGGAAATATGGGTATGGAGCCGCCGCAAAAGCTCGTTGGTTTCCCGGTACTGGGCCGGCTCCCACCGCTCCCCTTCGGGGTACAGTTCGGCGGTCAAGCGCCGGATCGAGCCCCGCAGGTTTTCCAGTTCAAGGGCCGCCGCCGTTGCTTTGTTTTCTTCCATAGGGTCCGCCGCTCATCAGGTGAAACCGGGAATGGAGCCCAGGATTTCCCGCTGCAGGGGTTCATAGGCGTCCCGGATTTCCCGGAGGGTTTGCAGCGGGGTTTCCCCCCCCAGCGCCGCGCCCCCGGGCCTGTGTTCAGCCCCTTCCAGGGCCAGGGGGTCTTCCTCAAGAAAACGGATCAGATAGGCGACGCGCTGCAAATCGTTGGAAAAGGCAAAGCCCTCGTTCCGGTTGTAGGTAACCCGCTGTCTGAGGCTTTCGATATCCCGCTCGGCGGTTCCATAGGCGGCTTTGATATGCCGGGCCAGGGCGTCCAGATGGGGATAGCCCGGGGCAAAGGAAGACTCGTGGAAGAGTATCCATTCCTGCACGGCGTCCCCCACGCCCTTGCCGCTAAAGTCCAGGCTGGTTTCCGGCTGCTCCAGGGGCCGCTCCCCGCCTGACAGGGCCGCGTATAGGGCGGTGTACAGGGTTTCAAGGCGGTGGAGGTACTCCTGCCGCTGCTTTTCGGTAAAGGTGTTGGTCCCCAGACCCGCCAGGCCGCGGACCATGTTGATCATGACCCTGCCCTGGTTTTCCAGGGTAAAGCCCTTGCGGAGGAAGGAAAGGGTGATCCGGTAGAGATAGGAAACGGTTCTGCCGGTGATAAAATTGTACACCGGGCCCGCCCCCCCGTCGTAAACCGACGTGTAATTCTGGTTGTTGATGTCCATGGTGTACAGCCTGCCCTGGCCGGTCTGTTCCTCCTCGAAACTGACAAAGAGGGTGCGGAACAGGGTTTTTAAGCCCCCCCGGAGATTCCGCTTTTCCTGGTCCGTGATTTCCCGGCCTTCATAGACCGGCAGCTCCGCCCCCCACTCCTCCTCATCCTGAAGGAATTCGTTGAGGAAGCTCTCGTTGCTCTCGTACTGGAGGTTCACGATACAGAAACGGTTCAAAATGGGGGCCATCATATTGAACTGGTAGGGGATATTCTGCTTGTAGTTTGCCGCGGCGATAACCAGGGTGGAAGGGGGGAGTTCTTTCCCCTGGCCGATGGTCCGTTCAAAGATCAACTGCAGCAGGGAGCCCTGCACGTTTTCCGCCGCGGTACTCAGCTCATCCAGGAACAGCACCGACGGAACTCCCCGGCTCTCCGCTTCCAGGATGTTCCGGTACCACCGGGGTTCCAGCAGTTCCAGCCGGGACTGGCGCTCCGGCCCTTCCTCCAGGCGCACCTGGAAGCCCAGTATCTCCTCCTGGGAAAAGCGGGAGCCGATAAGGGTTTCCAAATGGCAGCCGTGCCGCCGGGCCCAATGGTACACAATCGTGGACTTTGCCAGGCCCGGATTTGCCAGCAGCAGAACGGGAACCCCGCTGTCCCGGCTCACCTCAACCGCCGCCTCGATATGATCCCGTATTTTATTGATATTCCGCATTGTCCCATTGTACCCAGTCTTAAGCATAATTGAAAGAACGCGGAAAAGGAAACCACGGTCAACAACTTAAGGGGGGACCGGGGGGCCTTTCGGCCCCCCGGCGGGGGCGTTGCGGGGGCAGGGCCCCCGCCGGGTTGACCGTGATTAGTTAGTGTCTGTCTGCGCTTTTTTCGTAGACAAAGCGTTCCCCTAAGGCGCAGATATGGAAGCGCTTTTGCGGAGCCCAGCGGTACATGCAATCGGCAAAATAGGCGGGGTTCTCCGTATTGCCGGGCAGCATGTCGTAATGGGCGGGGATTACCAGGTCGATGGGAACGGCCAGGGCGAGTTTAACCGCGTCCATGGCGTTTCCATTGCCGACGCAGTTGTCTGCGGTCCGTTCCCAGTCGGTCCCGTTTATGGGCAGCATGGCCATATCCAGGGGGCCGAGGGTTTTCAGCGCCGCCGCCAGGCCCGCGGTGATCCAGGTGTCCCCGGCGTGGTAGATCGAAAGGCCGCTTCCCCGCAGCACAAAACCCAGGCAGGCATCCCTTCCGAGCGCATCCTTTTCCCCTTCCTTTTGTATGAAAGGGGTATGGACCGCCGGTACGGGAATAACGGCCGCGTCTGTGGAAAGGGCGATGGTTTTATGGGCTTCGGCGCCGAGCACCCGGGTTTCCCCTATGCCCGCGGCGGTCAGCAGGGTCCGGCAGGGCTGGGGAACGATGAACCGGACCCGGGGGTTGGCCTTTGCCAGGGGCAGCAGGGTGTTGAGGTTAAGGTGATCCGCATGATCATGGGTGCAGAGGTAATAATCCACCCGGTCCGCCTGTTCCGGGCCGAAGGGCGGGGGATAGGCCCGGCAATCCCGCCCGCCGCCGCCGGGCAGGGGATTGAGGATCACGTCGATATAGCAAACAAGCCCTCCCAGGGCGATAACAAAGCCATGCTGCCCCATGAACCAAACATGGGCCGCGCCCGGTCCGGGGCCGGCGCGTTTGATCTCCCCCAAAAGGGGAGGCCCCTGTTTATACCACCGGTCTTTTCCTTCCATGCCCGTTTCCTCCTGGACTCTTTAATTAGGGTCTGTTTATAAAGCCGGTTACTTTATGGACAGATTCTAATTAAAACCAGCCTTTTGTAGAGTTTGCTATTTTTACCAGCACAAGCATTACCGGAACCTCAACTAAAACACCCGCAATAGCCGCAAGCGCGACAGGGCTTTGCGTTCCGAACAGCGCTATAGCAACAGCAACAGCCAATTCAAAAAAATTTGAAGCGCCAATCATGGCGGCGGGCGCCGCTATGTCATGGGGCAATTTTAATAATTTTGACGCAATATAAGCGATAAAGAATATAAAGAATGTTTGTATTACCAGCGGAACGGCAATCAATACAATATGCGCCGGGTTTTCCAGTATGACATGACCCTGAAACGAAAATATTATAATAAGCGTAAGCAGCAGCCCAATGATTGTTATGTTTCCCCATTTTTTGATAAATGTATTTGAAAAATAGTCCGGCCCTTTTTTGCTTATGATTATTGTTCTGGTTATAACTCCTGCCGACAAAGGTATTGCCACAAAAAGCGCAACCGATAAAAACAACGTTCCCCAGGGAATTGCAACGCCGCCAATGCCCAGCAAAAAAGCAACTATGGGAGTAAAGGCGATTAAAATAATTAAATCATTGGCGGCAACCTGTACAACGGTATATGCCGCATTGCCTTTGGTTAAATGGCTCCACACAAAAACCATCGCCGTGCATGGCGCGGCCCCTAAAAGCGCGGCGCCTGCCAGATAATCTTTTGCTAATTCAAGCGGGATTAATGTTTTGAAAATAACATGAAAAAACAAGTTTGCTATACCGAACATGGTAAAAGGCTTAATAAGCCAGTTGCAAATCCATGTTACAAATAATCCTTTTGGCGTCTTTCCAACGTTTTTTATGCTTTGAAAATCCACTTTAAGCATCATTGGGTAAATCATAAGCCATATAAGGACAGCGATAGGCAATGAAACATTATAATACTCAAATTGTCCCAGAAAATCCGGTATAAAATGAAGATATTTACCAATGAAAACACCTATAACCATACATAAAACAACCCAAAGCGTTAAATATTTTTCAAAAAACCTATTCCAGAATATTTATTTTCCATAGAACTGTTCTCCATATTTAAAACTATTAAATTTCAATAACTTTGTCAACCAGTTCAAAAATAATGGCGTTATAGCGTTCCGGCTGTTTACGAAAACCGGGATTTTGCGGATTAGTCCCATTTCGGGTTTTGCAACAGGCTCATTCTAGGGCAACACTGATTAAATCGTCCAAACAGGCTATACTCACCGCATGAAAAAGCAACAAACCTTCACCGACATGGAATACGCCCGGCGCAAGCGGGTAAGCCGCCGCGAGGAGTTTTTGGAAACGATGAACCGCCTGGTACCCTGGCGGCGGCTTGAGGAACAGATACGCCCGCATTATTTCGCGGGGAAACGCGGACGCC
>JAITHL010000158.1 GCA_031279975.1 Treponema sp.
ACAATACAAAGCCGGAGTATTTTCTTGGATATTCAGCGATCCCGCGATACTCAGGGAACTCTACGGCGCCTTAAGCGGCGCGGCGCTTGGGGCGGATATTCCCATCACTATTAACACCCTGGAAGGGGTACTCTTTATGAACCGGATGAACGATATTTCCTTCCTCATTGCCGGTAAACTGGTGGTCCTTATCGAACACCAGTCCACGATAAACCCCAACATACCCCTGCGGTTATTGTTGTATATAGCCCGGTTATACGAAAAGATTGTGGACAGCCGGAATATCTATACAACCAAGGGGGTCAAAATTCCGCGGCCTGAATTCATCGTATTGTACAATGGAACCGCCCCCTGCCCGGACAAACAGGCGCTCACGCTCTCCGGTATGTTTGAGGACGGCGCCAGTCTTGGCGTATTGCCCAAAGCGCCGCCTGATCTGGACTTGCTGGTAACGGTCTATAATATCAACTATGGACGCAATCAATGGCTGCAAGAGCGATGCGCGGCCCTGCGGGGATACAGCGGGTTTATCGCCAAAGTCCGGGAGTATGAGGCGGGCGGGATGGGCAAAGAAGCGGCGGTGGTCAATGCCGCGGCGTGGTGTATAGAACACAACCATTTGAAAAATTTTTTTGAAGAACACGCGTCGGAGGTGATGAATATGCTGATGGCTGAATGGAATATGGACGACGCCCTGGCGGTACGCTATGAGGAAGGCCTAGAGCGGGGCATGGAATTAGGTTTAGAGCAGGGTTTAGAGCGGGGCTTGGAACGTGGCCGGGAACAGGGCTTAGAGCAAGGCCGGGAGGAAGCGATAAGAAGGATGTTACGCCATGGGATGAGCCCTGATGAGGCCGCCCGTATATTCACCATGCCCTTGAATATGGTTATGCGGTATGTTGACACGGCGGATTAGCCCTAGGAAACCGCTGGTTAAACTAGGCTTTTAACCAGGGCTGCGGCTTTTCGCCGCGGAGCGGCGCTTTTAGTCCGTGAAAAGCCGCCTAATCCGCGGACCCTTTGTTACCGGTAATGAGCGTTTGGAGGAAGCGGAAGGTTCCGGCCTTATTTCCCCCAGGCCCCACGCAGGAAGGACAGCCGGCCCCGCAGGGACAGCCCGCCAGGGACTGGTAGACGGCGGGGAATAGGGCGTCGATACGCCGGGCCAAGGCTTCAGCCAAGCCGGTCCCGCCGGGATACTGGTCATAGATAACAAGGCCGGGCAGGGCAAAATGCGGGTCCCGGAGGCGCTCGGCAATCCCCAGGTCCCGGGAATCGCAGAGCAGGAAAACCGGCGCGAGGTGCTTAAGCAAGGTCCCCAGGCCGGCCAGGACGGAGATGGGGTCCGCGTCCGGGTTCTGGAAAAACGCCCCGGCGGGGGTATGGGGCGCAAAAAGCAGGGCCAAAGCCCGGGTCTGCATCTCCTCTTCGGGCAGATCAATATCCCCATACCCGATATTTTCATGGGTATGGAACCGTATCTTCTTGAACTTGACCGCCTGGGACCGGACCAGGACATCGGCCAATACCCCCTTCGCCCCAACGCGGTAGGAGTAGGACTCGTCTTCCGATAGCACCGTAATATCGGTCTTCACGAGGCCGTCGGTAAAATAGTTCACCTCCGCTTCCCGGACCAGGCATTTCCGGTTGGGGATATCCAGGGATTCCACCAGATACTGCCGGCCCCGGTGGATATAGACCGCGTTTTTAAAGATCAGTTCCTTGGCGCTCCGCCGGTCCATCTCGCCGATCACGGCGTTGCGCCCCGATGAGCGGTCTAGGATAACCACATTATCCGGCGCGGCGGACCGCAGGCTGACCCCTTCGGCGGGATAGGAGCGGTCCGCCCAATACCAGCGCCCCTGGGTATGGCGGACCACCCCCTCCGCTTCCAGAAAATCAAGAACATCCCCGCAGCCTCCGCCGAAATATCCGGCCCCCGGCGCCAAAGCCTCGTCCTGAAAGGGCAGCTCAAAGGCCGCGCACTTAACCTGATCCGCCAGAATATAGGGATTATCCGGGTCAAGCCGCCCTTCCTCAACGCTCTTTTGGAAAAACCACCCGGGATTGCGCATGATGAACTGGTCCAAGGGAGCGGCGGAGGCCACAAAGACCGCGATGGAAGCGGCGCGGCGCCTGCCCGCCCGGCCTGACTGCTGCCAGAAGGCGTGAAAGGAACCGGGGAATCCCGCCACCACCGCGGCGTCCAAATCGCCAATGTCGATACCCAGTTCCAGGGCGTTGGTGGACACCACCCCTTGCACGGCCCCCTCCCGCAAGCCCCGCTCGATCTCCCGCCGCTCATGGGGGAGCAGGCCGCTCCGGTATGCCTCTACCCGGATACGGCGGCTGGCGCCGCCGCCGGCCAGCTCCTCATTCACATAGGCGGCTATGAGCTCGGTTTTAATCCGGGAATGGGCGAAGAGTATGGTCTTAACCCCCCGGCGTAAAAAGGCCAGCATCCAGCGGCGGCTTTCGCTTACCACGCTCCGCCGGATACCCTGCGCCGGGTCAAGCACGGGCGGATTGTAGAGGATGACCCGCTTTTCCCCCCGGGGCGCGCCGTTGGTATCTACCAGGACAACCGGCTCCCCAATGAGGGTTTCCGCCAACTCCTGGGGATTGGCAATGGTGGCGGAACAGAGGATGAACTGGGGATGGGAACCGTAGAACGCGGCGATCCGCTTGAGCCGCCGGATCACATTGGCCGTATGGCTGCCGAAAACGCCCCGGTAGGTATGCGCCTCGTCAATGACCACAAAGCGTAAATGGGAAAAAAAAGCGGCCCACCGGGGATGGTTGGGGAGTACCCCGGCATGGAGCATATCAGGATTAGAAATGATGATACGCCCGGTATTCCGGGCCGCTATACGCAGGCTGTTCGGCGTATCCCCATCATAGACAAAGGCCTTCAGGGGAAAGCCTTCACCGGCCGTCGCTTGCAATTCAGCCTGCTGATCCTGGGACAGGGCCTTAGTGGGAAAGAGGTAGAGGGCCCGGACCGAGGGGTCCTCCAGCAAACAATGCAGGATAGGGGCATTGTAACAGAGGGTTTTGCCCGACGCGGTGGGGGTAAGCACCGCCACATGGCAGCCCGACGCCACATGGCCCCACACTTCCCCCTGGTGGGTGTAGAAGCTCCGTATCCCCCGCTTTTCCAGGGCGGCCCGCAGGCGGGGGTCCATGTCCTGGGGAAAGGGGGCATACGCGCCGGGGGTTTCAGGAAGAACGCGCTGTTCCACCACCGCGTCCTGAAAAGCGCCGTCCTGGAGGATATGGGTTAGAAGCGCGTCAACGTCCATACCTTTGCATCCTACCATTGGGAGGGAAAAAATTACAGTACGCGGAAAAGGGCAATCCGCGCAATAAGGGGGGACCGGGGGGCCTTTCGGCCCCCCGGCGGGGGCGTTGCGGGGGTAGAACCCCCGCAGAGGGGATAGGGCGCTGCCCCCAGCCCCCCAAAAATCGCCCGCGCCCGCTATAGGCGCGTCCTGCCATCTAATAGTTTGTTAGTGTTACCAGTTTCTTTTGACATACGCGCTTTTTCCGGTTATACTTAGGACGGAGGCTACGCCATGGCAGAGGTTTTATCAATAGTATTGGGTGGCGGCAAAGGGACTCGTTTATACCCCTTGACTCAGGCAAGGGCAAAACCGGCGGTTCCCTTTGGGGGAAAATTTAGATTGGTGGATATTCCCATATCCAACTGCATCAACGCTAATTTCAGGCAAATATATATTCTCACACAATTCAACTCCGCGTCATTGCACCTGCATTTGGCCCAGACCTATGTTTTTGATAGTTTTTCCAAGGGGTTTGTGGAGATACTCGCGGCGGAACAAACTTTTGAACATTCAGGATGGTATGAGGGAACCGCCGACGCGGTGCGAAAAAATTTCGTTCATTTCAGAACCCAAAATCCTTCCTATTATTTGATCCTCTCCGGGGATCAGCTCTACCGGATGCATCTCAAGGACTTCCTGAAAAAACACGCCGAATCGGGGGCCGCCATAACGATTGCCTGTACCATGGTTTCCCGGGAAGACGCCGGCGCGTTAGGGATACTCCAGGTCAATAAGAACAATCAGATCGTTGAATTTTTGGAAAAGCCGGGGCCGTCAAAGGATATTAGCGAATTCAAAGCGCCCGCTGAACTGAAAAAGGAACCGGACCGGGGGGACGAATACCTCGCCTCCATGGGCATCTATGTGTTCAACGCGGACGCGATGGAAAGCAGCCTTGCCAATGAGTATACCGATTTTGGGAAGGAAATAATTCCCCGGGCCATTAAGAACCTCAAGGTCAACGCCTATGTATTTGACGGTTATTGGGAGGACATTGGAACCATCAGGAGTTTTTACGAAGCCAATCTGGACTTAACCAGCCTTAAACCTCAATTCGATGTCTATGATGAGGACATGCCCATTTATACCCACATGCGCAACCTGCCCCCGTCAAAAATGAATTTTAGCAATATGAACCAATCGCTGGCCGCGGAGGGTTGTATTCTTACCAACGCCTCCATCTCCAACTCCATTGTAGGGGTCAGAACTATTATTGAGTCCGGGGCGAGTTTGAACGGGGTAATTTGCATGGGCGCGGACTACTATGAACCGGAGAGCCAGAAACAAAAAAACGCCGAGGCCCGGCAGCCCAATATCGGCATAGGCCGGGGGGCCATTATCAAGGGAGCGATAATCGACAAAAACGCGAGCATTGGCGAAGGCTGCCGTATCGGGATTGATAATATCGCCCGAACCGACGGCAACTACGGGCTTTACTACATTATAGACGGCATCATCGTAATTCCCAAAAACGCCGTTTTCTATCCAGGAACGGTGATCTAGGGGAGTACCGGGCTGGTTGAGCCGCCGCCCGTCTGCCGTAGCGGTACTATGAAATTTACATGCGTCATCTGTGATCTGGACGGTACGCTGGCGGACACCCTGGAAGATATAGCCCGGTCCATGAACCGGGCCTTAGAACACCATGGGTTCCCCGCCCGGCGGGTGGAGGAATACCGGGATATGGTGGGCGGCGGCATTGCGCGCCTGGCCCGCCGGGCGCTGCCGGACCTTGCCCCGGATGATCCCGTTGCCGAACAGGTGGCGGCATACGCCGCTCAATGCTATGCCCAGGAGCCGGTCGTCCATTCCAAACCCTATCCAGGGATTTTAACCCTCCTGGGGGAACTCAAACGGCTCAAGACTGCCCTGGCGGTGCTGTCCAACAAACCGGACCCCATAACCCAACTGGTGGTGGGGAAACTGTTTCCGCCGGGCAGTTTTAACCTCGTATTGGGGGAAACCCCCGGCTTTCCCCGGAAGCCCGATCCCGCCTCCACCTGGGATATTCTTATGACCCTCGGCACAACGCCCCGGGAAACCATCTTTATGGGCGATTCGGAGATCGATATGGAAACCGCCCGGGCGGCGGAATGTTGCCCCCTGGGGGTATGCTGGGGATACCGGTCCCGGAGGGTTCTGGAAAAAGCCGGCGCGCAACGGATCATCCAAAGGCCGGAGGAACTCAGCGCCCTCATCCGGGGAACGAGAATTTAAGACATGACCATGGACGATCCCCAGGTCGATGAGAATCTGAAGGAACTAGCCGGCGTCTTAGCGAAAGCTGAAAACAGCGATCTTATCGAAGCCTTTTTCCGCAGTCTGCTGACCCCGGCGGAAACCGCGGACATTGCCGCCCGGTGGGCCCTGGTGAAAGCCCTGGAACAGAAGGTTCCCCAGCGGGAAATCGCAAAAAATCTCGGCCTTTCCCTCTGTAAAATTACCCGGGGATCACGGGAATTAAAAAAAACCGGTTCGGCCTTTGAGAAAATGCTCCGCCTGGCCCGCAATGAAGCATAATTCCCCCTGGTATTAGGGAAGCGCGGATTTCGGGCTAACCTCCGGCAGAAATTAAACCCCAAGGAAATAAAGAATCCCCGCCCTGAAGGGCGGGGAATTAAACCCCAAAGGGATTACAGTTTGCCAAACTTCAGCCTGCGGATTTAGTCCGAAATCCGCGCTTCCCTCTATAATTTACCCGGCGCCTTCCTCATGACGCCCGGTTCCGCCGCCCAGGGCCGCGGCGATGAGCTCATTCCGGGCCGCGGCCAGGGCGCTGGGATGGATGGCGGATAGGGGTTCCCGATCCGCGCCGGCGCCGGTGATCACCGTAACCTGCCCGGCGGGGTAATGGGCTAGGGTTGCGGCAAAGGGATCAAACAGGGCCTCAAAGTTATCGATGATCCAGGCCCGGCGGGATTCGGACGGGGCGTCCGCCATGGTTTGCAGGGTAACTTCAAGCTGGGCCAGTTCAGCCTTTGCGGTTTCATACCAGCGCGACACTTCGGCCTTCGCGTTGAGAACGGCCTTGTCCCGCGCCGCCAGGGCCGGGGTGATGATCTCCGCCTGGTATTGGTTTTTGAGCATCTCGATATTCTGTTCTTCCGCTTCCAGTTCCGCGGTAATCCCCGCGACCCGGGCCCGGGCATTGGCGGCCTCCTGTTCAAGCCCGATCTGTTGCCGCTCCGTTTCTTCAGCCAGGCGGAGGCGGACCTCGGTCTTGAGCCGTTCCAGCCCGTTCTTGAGGTTTTTAACCTCCGTTTCCGCCCGGCGTTGCTCCGCCTGTTCAGCCGCGGCCGCCTTGGCTTCGGCCTGGGCTTCCCGGGCTCCGGTTTCCGCATTAGCGGACTGTATCCGTTTGAGCAGATCGATGTACAGGTCCGGCTCTTCCACCCCGGGCAGGCGGTGATCATCCACATCCGCGATGTTCATGGTGGTTATCTCCAGGCCGATATTCTCCAGATCGTTCTTGCATACGTTGATCATATTGGCCACCAGGGTATCCTTGTCCTTCATGACCTGTTCCGGCGTCATGCTGGCGATGGAATCCCGCAGATGGCCTTCAATAATATCCCCGGCAATTTTCGCCAGGTTTTTCCGGTCCACGGCCAACGCAAGAATACGGGTTACCGCGTGGGAACGGCCCGCCTCATTGCCGGCAATGGCAAAGGAAACCGTGGCCTTGACATTCAAGGGCACTATCCCCGCGGCGATAGCGGAATCCACCGCCACCTCTATGGTAATGGGAGTAAGATCAAATTTACAAAACCGCTGAATAAGGGGAATGATAAAGGCCCGGCCTCCAGAAAAGGTCCGGAATCCCTTGGGCTTCCCGGCCCCGCTGATTACCCCCAATTCATTGCCCCCGACTATTTTCATATTGGTTAGCAATTGGATGAGTATGGAGAGCGCCGCCAGGCCGCCGAGGGCCAGCACAAAGAACATCATAGGGTTCCTCCCCGCGCAAGGTCTAATTGGGCAAGACTTTTTACATCGATCCCCAGGGCTTCCCGAAAGAGGCTGAGGAAGTCCGCAAAGGCCCGGGGTCCCCGGTTCACCGCGCCGGAAAACCCGGTTGCTCCGTCCATAACAATGTAGGCGTCTACCTTGCCGGACTGGGATGCCGCCAGGTATTGCTCAAAAAGCCGGGGCAGCTTTTGCCGGAGGAAGAGTACCCGGGAGGCGTCGTCCCCATAGCGGGACAACAGAGCGGTCTTTGCCTTGAGCATATCGTTCCGGGCGGACTGGAGTATTTCCACCGCGCTTCCCTCTCCTTCGGCAATGATCCGGGCTTCCTCGGCCCGGGCTTCCGCTTCCAAGGTAACGGCGGAACGGTTCTTGAGCTTTTGGAGTTCCCCAAGCATCTTCTGTACCGCCGCTTCCCCGGCGTTGGCGGCCCCGGCAATGGCCTGATCCGCCCGGAGCTTTGCCTCCGCGATACGCCCCGCGGACTCCCGGCGGTACACCTCCAATTCCTGCCGGGCGGCAATGATGGCCTCATCGGCGGTATGCTTCGCCACCTCTATCCGTTTCCGGGAGTCGCTTTCCGCCTGTTCCGCGATGGCCCGCAGCCGGGACTCCTCAATCTCCACCTGCCGGCGCTTTTCCGCCAGGGTTTTCTGGGCTAGATTGGCGATATAGTTGGAAGTATCCCATATCTTCTGGAGGGAAACTGAAACTACCTTCATCCCAAAGGAACGGAGGTCCGCGTTAATATCCTCCAGCAGCTCTGCCCGGAACTGGGCCCGTTCCCCGATATGATCCGCATCCCCAAGGGTTCCCACATCCTCCATGCCAATGGCTTGCAGGGGCGTGGCCTTGTTCAAGGCCCCCCGAAAATTGCCCACCAGGGTTTGCCGGACCTGATCGTGTATCTGTTGCATATCCTTACCCATGAGCCGCTCCACCGCGCTATAGAGCATGGCCTCATCGTCATCGTCAATACAGACGCAGGCGGTGGCGTCCGCGCCGACGGTAATGCCGTTGGCGCTGTTTACCCCCTCCACCCGCACATTAATGGGAAATACCGCCAAATCCAGTACCCCGGCGGCCTGAAAATAGGGAATTACCGCGGAGCATCCCCGATCCACCGAAAAGCCGAAGGTTTTGCCCTGGCATTTGGTTTTCCTGCCAGTTACCACCAGGATACGATCCGGCGGAACCACCTGGATAAGGGACTTGAGAACCCCAATAAGCAAAAAAAAGACCGCGGCACCGAGGCCTCCGAACAGGAGGCCCGGCCCTATCCCGCCTAACACATCACGCATACCAACTCCTTCCGGTTTTATACCGGCTCAATGGGCTTGTTTCGGAACCGGAGCCGCGCCCCCACCGTCAAGCGGCTCTATCCAATAGAGGCTGTCGTCATAATCAACAATACGGATTGCGCACCCCTTGAGTAAGGCAAGCCTTGCATCCCGGCAGCGAACATAGATTTCCCGTTCCCGCCCAAACAGTCTGACCGCCGCCTTGCCGATGCTTCCCGGCGCGATAGGGGTGAGGACCACCGCCTTTTCCAAGAGAAATGCCTCCGGTTTAATGGAAGAATCCAATTCCTCCCGGCCCAAACGCCGGAAAAGCCGCCCCAGGACGGCGATTCCCGCGCCCGCCGCGAGGCTCCAGTAAAGACTTTCCCGCGGGCCGCGCTGGGCGGCCAGGGCTGCCAAGCCGGTAGGCCCCGCGCCCAGGGCAAAATACACCGCGGTCCGCAAAACCCCCAGGGTCCGGCTTACCCAGACAATGGGGCCGCCCCCGGAAACGGCAAGCGCCCCCCGGCGCGCGCCGTCCGCGCCTTCAGGGGCCGGGCCAGCGCCCTCCGGTTCCGGCGGAGCGTCCCCAGCGTCTCCATCCGGCCCGGGGCCGGCTTCGGGGGTATGTTCCAGGGCGCCCAAAACAGCCGCCGCCGTAACCCCAAGGCCGAAAACCGTCAGGGCCGCATAGAAGGCAAGCAAGGTTTCCATTGTGCCAGTATCTCCCAATACGCCGGCCCTGGCAAGGGGACGAATTGCCTAAAAACTTTTCTAGCCGAAAAGGGGTTAATGACTAATAACCAAAACCTAGCCGAAATCAAACCGCCGCCGCTTCCACGAAAGGCTCGCGGCATCCGTCT
>JAITHL010000161.1 GCA_031279975.1 Treponema sp.
AGACGGATGCCGCGAGCCCGCCGTGGAGGCGGCTGCGGTTTGATTTCGGCTAGGTTTTGGTTATTAGTCATTAACCCCTTTTCGGCTAGAAAAGTTTTTAGGCAATTCGGGCCCTTGACTAAATGGCGGGTTTCAGGTTTTAATAGACCCATGCGCGGGGATATAGCTCAGTTGGTAGAGCGATAGGTTCGCAATCTATAGGCCGGGGGTTCGACTCCCCCTATCTCCAATCGAGGATGCGGTATAGTCCGGGATCAGTGCTTCTTGCCCGTATTTGCGTAATAAAATGAGCGGTTCCCTCGCCGTCGGCGGCCCGTATTGGCAAGCGTTTTTTAACAGCCCGCTCCAAAATGGAAACAGCGGGTTTACCGGCGATTCGCTCGTGGAAGGCGGGGCCTGCGGGGTTCAGGCTTCCTTGGCAATGCCGTCAATTATCCAGCCGATAATAACCTCGATCCGTTTCCTGATTGCCGAGGGCATATCAATCTTTGAGGCGATAAAATCCGAGACATCCGCGCCGGCAAGGCTGTACACCAACAGCCCTTCCGCAAGGCTTTCAATATACAGCTGGGCAACAAATTTTCGCTCCCTGATGACGGGGATCACCGTATAGGAGAGGGTTCTGAAATTAGTCAAGCCGCATACCAGTCCATAGGAGCCGGCGGCAATATCCAGCCGGTAGTAGGAATTGCCGAAATTCACATCCTTGAGTTTCATAAATACGGCGTCCGAAGCGGGCGCCCGGCTTGCCCGGGGCGGGTCTGGAATGGGGGTTGTATTTTTTTCACCGGCCACCTGGGTCGCGTCCTCAAATAGGGGAACCTCCTTATTCCGGCTGAAAGAGGGGTATAGGCGGCCTTTTAAATCCCGCGCCCTGCGCAAGGCGTTGTATATGGCGGTTACGTCCGCCGGGCGCGGCTGGGCGGGGATCACGATCAGGGATTCAATGAGAAAGGAAGGGCTCCGGCTTAAGACGGGGCCCGCTATGTTTTTAGGAGCCAAGAAAGCGGGCAGGAGTTTTAGGGCCTTTGCGTTGCTGGAGGTTTCCAGAAGCCCGTTTTGCGAAAATACCGCGGCCCTCTTGGTTTCATCGTAATCAGGAAAGAGGGTCTGAAAAGAACGGAGCTGGCTAAAAGCGGGCGCCGCCATCAAAACGCAAACAGCCAGGGAAAAAACGCCGCGCCCCATTAATAGGCTCCTTTTCCTTTAATAATCGTCCCTATGGTCCGGTATACTATCCACAGGTCGAGCCAAACCGACCAGCTCTGCAAATAGTAGGTGTCATAGGATACCCGTTCAAGATAATCCGTATCGGACCTGCCGGATACCTGCCAAAGGCCGGTTAATCCAGGTTTTACCGAAAAGATGCGCCGGAACTCTTCCCCGTATTTTTTTACCTCATCCTGTACTATGGGCCGGGGTCCGACCAGGCTCATCTCGCCTTTGAGGATATTGATAAACTGGGGAAATTCGTCGAAACTGCCGCGCCGGAGGAAGCGGCCGATTTTGGTTATCCGGGGGTCATTGCGGAGCTTGCGGTTCGCCTCCCATTCCTCGCGGGCCCCGGCATCCGACGCGAGCAGCTTTTCCAGCCGTTCCGTCGAATCCTTTACCATGGAACGGAATTTATAGGCGGTAAAGGGCCTGCCGTTCAGCCCCAGCCGTTTATGCCCATACAGAACCGGCCCTGGAGAGCTGAGTTTAACCAGGAGGGCGATGCAGAGCAGCATGGGGCTCAGGATGATCCCGCCGGTAAGGACCACGGTAATATCCAAGAAGCGTTTGATCCCCAGGTTCCAGAACATTTTGAGTTTATGGCTGGTAACAAATCCCAGTATCCCGTCGAAATCCCGGACCGCCATCCAAATATTGGTGCTATGGAAAAAATCGGGGATGAGCACGTTGTACCGGAAGGCGGATACCGAATCGTTCAAAAGTTTTTTGAGTTCCAGGGGTTCAAGTTTGGGCATGGCCACGATGGCCATTTTAATATGGAAACGGCGCGCGATTTCCGGCCCCAGCATGGTGTCATGGAATATGGGGATGCCCCGGTACGTATCAAGGCCCCCAGGTTCATCGTCAAGGATGAGCGCCGGTTTATAGCCGGTTCTGACGCTGACCAGCAGGCGGTCGATAAGCATCCTGCCGGTACTGCCGCTGCCGTAAATCACCGCGGGGACGCCCCAAATCCGGGATTTATGGAGCAAGCGGAAAACGGCGCTCCGCATGGTAAGCAAAATAAGGGGGGAAAAGAACGCGCTGACCATAAACGCCGCTGAAATCGCGTCCCAATCCCTATCCTCAATATAGCGGGACAGGATAATCCCGCCGTAGGCCATGAAAGAACCTACGGTGAAGCGCCGGAACTCCTCCGACGGGGCCAGTGAAAGGCCGGGATAGAGGTTCATAATTTGATAGATAAGGATAAAAACCGGCAGATAGGACCAATAGGTAACAAAGGACTTAAAATTAATGATGCTCAGATCGTACAGGTTGACCGTGAAGAAGCCCCACCCAAAGGCGAACATAAGTCCCGCCAGGTCGGAAAAAATAAAGGCGGTGGAGGTGAGGGCGGAACTGGTCCGGTGGTATCTGGCTCGGAACCACTCCTCAAATTCGTCGAAGGTCATTCTTTATATCATGGAGAAGAACCGCGTTTTTTGCAAGCTCGCCCGTTTGAGGAAGGCGCAAACCCCGCGCCCGGGGCATGGGCGCGCTGATTAAGGCAAATATATCAAGAGGGCCGCGGATTTTAGGCCCTATACCCGTGGTAATCCGCGGCCCTTGGTAACAGTCCGGTTTAACCGGGCCTTCCCTGGGCGGCGGCCGGATTAGAGTCGCCGCCGTTTCATCCGTAATTTTTCCACAATACCCGGCAGTTTTTCAATGATGCGGTCGATCTCCGCTTCGGTGTTGTAATGGCTGAGGGAAATGCGGAGGGCGCCCCGGGATATTTGGGGAACATACCCCATGGCGGTCAGGACATGGGAAGGCTCTATTGATCCGGTTGAACAGGCGGCGCCGGAGCTGGCGCAAATACCTGCCTCATCAAGCCGCGCCACCAGGTCCTGGCCTTCCAGGTCTTCAAAAATAAACGACGCGAGGCCGGGCAGCCGCTTTTCCCGGTCCCCGGTAAGCAAGACATTGGGCAGCTTGAGGAACTCCGTAATCAGTTTATCCCGCAGGGCGCTCAGGGCCTTCATGTTTTCAGCGAGGTTTTGAACCCCCTCTTCCAGGGCCGCGGCCATGCCCGCAATGGCGCTTACATTCTCCGTGCCGGCCCTGCGGCCCTTTTCTTGGCCGCCCCCGGCAATCAGGGGAACCGGCGTTAGGGGCAGATGGGCGTATAGGGCGCCAATTCCCTTAGGCCCGTGGAATTTATGGGCCGAGAGGGTTAAAAAATCAACGCCCAAAGAACGGACCTGGAGGGGAATATGGGCCGCCGCCTGGACCGCGTCGGTATGAAAGAGGGCCTGCCGTTCATGGGCTATGGCGCACAGCTCCTTAACGGGGAGCAGGGTTCCCACCACATTGTTGGCGGCCATAACGCTTACCAGGATCGTATCATCCCGGAGGGCTTTCCGCAGTTGATCCGGATAGATCATGCCCGCCGTATCCGGCTCAAGCAGGGTTACGGTAAAGCCCCGGCTTCCCAGCCGCTCCAAAGGGCGCAGCACCGCGTTATGTTCGATTTTTGTCGATATGATATGCCGGCCCTTATGGGCATATTGTTCGCAGACGCTTTGGAGTATCCAATTATCCCCCTCGGTTCCCCCGGAGGTAAAAAACACCTCGTTATTCAGGGCGCCGATTAAGCGGGCAATGATACGCCGGGAATCTTCCAGCGCCCGTTTCGCCTCCTGGCCGTAGCTATGCGACGCCGAGGGATTCCCGAAACGCTCGGCAAAATAGGGCAGCATGGCCGTGAGGGCGGCGCGGGAGACCGGAGTGGCGGCCGCATTATCCACATATATTCGTTTTTGTTCCATTTTACTCCGTAGAGAGTATGTACCATAGGGTCTGGCAATGCAAGGCTGGCGGCATATTACCTTTCCACCGCTTTCGCGCCCCCGCGTACCTGATTTTTACCGCCGCCGGCCCCGGGTTGCCAGTTTTTTGCTTGACACAAAATGGCGGTTAGGCTAAAATCAATCTTGTTCCCCGGGGAACAAGATTCTAGGGGAAAGGGAAAACTTCTGCGGGGCCGCTAGCTCAGCTGGTAGAGCAGCAGACTCTTAATCTGCGGGTCGAAGGTTCGATCCCTTCGCGGCTCAAACGTAAATCTTTATGTAGTAAGGGATTACGAAATAGCCACCGGAAGAACCGGCGCTATGCTTCTTAACACTATGCAAAAAACTATGACAAAGGGTCTGACAAGCCGTGTCTGCGGGTTTTGCGGGGGAGAGGGCTATGCGCCGGAAGTTTTATATGCGCAAGCGGAGGGGCGTTTTTTACGCCTGCCTGGTAAACCAAGAGACAGGAATCCCCATGAGCGCCCGGAGTACCGGGGAAAAAGAGCGGGATGCGGCGCTTATCGCGGTTTCCGGCTGGCTCAGGGACGGCTTGCCGGGCAGGGACGGGGAGCGCCGGAAGGCGGAGGCAGCTTTCGGCCTTGACGGCATACTCCGGAGCATACGGAAGGCGGAACTGGACAGCGCCGGGGCACTGGCAATCGTAAAGGCCCTGAAAGAGCGGGGACCTATCGACACCGGCGCGGTTCCCGCCGGGAAGGGAAGTGTTAACTTTGTCAGACTTTTTTGACTATGACAAAAGCGCCTATGTGAGAGACCGCCTGGCGCATGGGCACAGCATAGGGCGGCGCTATTGCAATGAAAGCCGGAAGCTGATCCGGCTGTTTTGGGAACCCGCTTTTAAGGGGCGGACCTTAACGAGTATCACCCGCAACGACTTGAAATCATTTTCCCTCTCCCTTCCCCCGGTAAATCGGCTTCCTCCAAAAACAGTATATTAGACGTGTTCCAAAACCCGGTTGGTTTCGGAACACGTCCTGCGGTTTCTCTGGCTAAAGCCCGCGGACTAAAGTCCGGTGAAACCGCGTTTTTAAGCGGAAGCTGTTCTGAAACTGAAGTTTCAGAACAGCTCTATTGAACGCCGGACTTATCCCCCTGGGCTGGGCCCATGAAGAAGGCATGATAGCAGCCGGTATTGGCAAGGACTTTGAACGTTATGGCGGCAAGGCGGCCAAGCGGGGAGTGCTGGCCGTGGAAGAGGCGGGGGCGCTGTTTGCGAGGCCCTGGGCGGACGGGGCGGCAATGGCGGCGAATTTGCTTTCCGCGACTACCGGCATGAGGCCGGGGGAGGTTCTGGCAATCCGGGGCGGGGATATCGGCGAGGCGGTTTTGGCCGGGAACCCCCATACGGACATCCCCGAAGCGGAGCGTTTTGTATTCTGGGGGCTTGCCCCGGAGAAACCCCGCTATGACGGCTCCTTTATGCTGGACGCGCTTCATGCCGAACTGGAAGCGATAGGCATAGACTGGAGGGCGCGGAACATCGTGTTTCACGGCTGGCGGACATCGAAGCGGCGGATAAGGTGAGCCGGATTACCGGGTACAGAGCCGGGCGGTGTTTGACGCTTACGCGGACCATGTAACCGAAGCGGCTATTAAGGACATGGGTAAGGCGGCGGCGGTATTCGCTGGAGTGCTGGCTGGGGCGGCCCTGGCGAGGGCGGGCTAGACCCGGATGGGTTATTCCAGGCGCTTATTCCCCGCCGTTTCAAGTATTTCAAGGCGGCTTTTATGCAGCCTTCCAGCGGCCCGGCGGGTTCGGAGGAAGTTTGCAGAGTTTGCATCTCCCTAGGGAAACACTGATTAAATCCAATCGAGGATTTAATCAGTGTTTCTTACCCGCATTTGCGTAATGAAATGAGCAAATGCAGAGGGTAACGCTGATTAGCGTCAAGTTAATCAG
>JAITHL010000170.1 GCA_031279975.1 Treponema sp.
AGACGGATGCCGCGAGCCCGACGTGGAGGCGGCTGCGGTTTGATTTCGGCTAGGTTTTGGTTATTAGTCATTAACCCCTTTTCGGCTAGAAAAGTTTTTAGGCAATTCGGGGGCTTGACAAGATTGTTCTTTCTCTAATGATAGGATCGGGGATGGGGGATCGGGGATCGGGGATCGGGGATCGAACTCCGCCCTGCCGATGACTGCCATACCCAGCTCATGGTTCCATCGTACCGCTATCCGTCATATATGTCAAGCATCAGCGCCGAACCCCAGGTTCGCAACCTTTGGTTGGGCGGTATCTTTTCAATCCGCCGGACATGGGGTAGGATGGCGCAAGAGGCGGGATATGGACGGGGAACGGATAAACTGGCATCAGGCGTTTTACGCCGCCCTGCACATGGAACTGGATGAATACCGGGACTGCCTCGAATTCAAGGACGAGTACCGGCTCGCCACCGATCCCCTGCGCGTTGACGCGCTGATCATCAAGAAAAAACCGGAAGCGGTTATCCGGAAAAATATCGGCGCGATATTCCGGCGGGACAACGTGCTGGAGTTCAAAAGCCCGGGCGACTACATTTCGGCGGATGATTTTTCCAAGACCATGGCTTATTGTTATCTGTATACGGCGCTTAACCGTATTCCAATAACCAGCCTGACGCTGACCCTGGCGTGGAGCGGGCATCCCCGCCAGGTGATAGAACACATCCGGGAGGTTTACGGCTGGGAAGTCCGGGAACGGGAACGCGGGATATACGAAGTCAGCGGGCCGGGGATGGCCTTTCCGATCCAGATAATCGAGACCCGGAAGCTGCCGGAGGAAGAGAACCTATGGCTGAAGAGCCTTGGCCGGGGTTTAAGCGCGGCGGTCTTGGACCGGGTACTCAAGCGGAGCGCCCGGTGGAAGAAGGAAGCCCCGGCGGGCGCGTACCTGTACGCGGTATTACAGGCGAATGTGGAGGCCCTACGGGAGGTATTGGCGATGGAAGAGCTGACATTGGAGAAAGTGCTGGAGGAATTCGGCCTGACGGCCAAATGGGAGGCCCGGGGAAAAGCCCTGGGTGAAGCCTTGGGGGAGGCGCGAGGTGAAGCTCTGGGTGAAGCGCGGGGGATAGCTCTGGGTGAAGCGCGGGGGATAGCCCTGGGTGAAGCGCGGGTGCTTGATCTCTTGAAAAGCGGCAAACCCCCGGAGGAAATCCTCAAGCTCTACGGCGAGGCGGGGATTGGGGGCTAGGGCAGCGCTGATTTATGCAAAGGTATTAAGAGGCCCGCGGATTACCCCTGCCCGCGGCAAGCGGGGGTAATCTGCGGGCCTTGTTAAAAAGCCCGCTTTAATCAGCGCTGATCTGGAAATTTCCGGCGCCGGGTATCCTAACGCGGAAACAAGTTCCAGTTTTCCCGTCGCTCTGGACTTCTATCTTCCCGTTGTGCAGGGCGGCGGCGTGCTTAACAATGGACAGCCCCAAGCCGGTGCCCTCCACGCTCCGGTTCCGGCTCTTGTCCACCCGGTAGAACCGCTCAAAAATCCGGTCCTGTTCCTCCGGCGGAATGCCAATTCCCTGGTCCGCCACGGAAAGAATGAGTTCCCCGGCCTGTTTTTCCCATGCTACCTGGACGGCCCCGCCTTCAACATTGTATTTCACCGCGTTATCCAGGAGATTGCGGATCATTTCTTCCAAAACCGGGGGGATTCCCTGGATGCGCTCACCGCAGCCGGTAAAGGACAGGGAAATGTTCCGCGACCCGGCGGCCCCGGCTGTTTGCTGGATGGCCCTCCGGGTAAGGGCGTCCAGGTCCACCGGTTCCCGGACCAGCGTTGTTTCCCGTTCATCCAGCCGGGAGAGGGTCATAAGGTCTTTGATAAGGGAGATTAAACGCCGGGTTTCCTGATAGATGTTCTGGGCGAAGCGGGGCAGGTCCTCATGACTCGCGATACCGCCGGCCATGAGTTCCGCGTAGCCGGATATGGCCATGAGGGGCGTTTTAAGCTCATGGGACACATTGGCGGTAAACTCCCGCCGCAGCCGGTCCCGGTCCTCCCGCTCGGTAACGTCCATGGCCACCAGGACCAGCCCTTGGAGGCTGTTCCTATCCCATACCGGGCTGGCAAAGACCTGGACGCGCCGGTTCCCCACGGTCAGCAGCGTTTCCGCGGGAAGGCCCTTCCGGGCTTTTTCCACCGCCTCCCGGAAGGGCTCGTCCCGCCGGACGGCGAGTACGTCCTGCCCCTCAACCGGGCCGGCCCGGATTTCCAGCAAGGAACAGGCGCTCCTATTGCAGACCAGGACCCGGGACTCCTGGTCCAGGATCAACAAGCCCTCCCGCATATTCCCGGTGATCACCGCGAATTCAAGCCGCCATTGCCGCATTTCCCGCATCTGGGCGCTGATGGCTTCGTTCTGCTCCTTGATCCGCCGGAGCAGGGGGCTCAGTTCGTCATACACCCGGTTCTGTTCAGGGTGATCCAGATCAATACGGTTGATGGGTTCCACCATTTTTCGGGTTATCCGTTCCCCCGCCAAGGCCGCGAGCATGAACACGGCGCAGGCGATGCCCAGGGATAGGAGGCCCATGCGCCAGGCCAGGGCAAAAACGCTGTCCATGGTTTTTGCCGCCCGCAGCACCTCCCCGTTCTGGAGGAGCAGGGCGTGGTAGCGGGTTTCCTTTCCCAGGGTGCTGGAAAACCGGGCGGCGGCGCCCGCGCCGGACCGCCGGGCGCTTTGGACTTCCGGGCGGTCCTGGTGGTTCGGCAGGGTTTTCGCGTCCGCCCGGCTGTCATAGAGTACCGCGCCGTTTGCGTCGATAAGGGTAATCCGCGCGCCCAGGTGGGGAAGGGCCGCGAGGCCCTCAAGCCCGGAACGCTGGTAAAGGGCGAGCATATCCATGGCCGCGAAAAGCGTATCTTTTTGCAGGGACTGGGAAAAACTCTGAAAAAAAGCCAGGTGGATCAACGCTGCGGTTATCAGGATGGATATGCCCGACATGGCGCAGGCAAAGCCGAATATGGTCCGTTTCATGCTTGGCCGTCCGCCTTATAGCCCACCCCCCGCACGGTGCGGATCAGGGAGCCGGCCTCGCCCAGTTTGGTCCGCAGGGTGAGGATGTGGGTGTCCACGGTTCTGCTTTCCGCCGCGGACCCGTAGCCCCATACGGCGGCGAGGAGCCGGTCCCGGGTCAGGACTATGCCGGTGTTTTTTAAGAGGTATACCAGGAGATCAAATTCCTTTACCGTAAGGAAAATTTCTTCCCCCCCTGCCAGGACCGTATGCCGGGGGACGTTTACATACAGGGACCCGGCGTGATACTCCTCCGCTCCCTGGTCCAGGTCCAGCCGGCGCAGGAGGCTTTTTACCCGGGCCGCCAGTTCCATCATCCCAGTGCCGGGTTTGGAAAGGTAATCATCCGCGCCGCTTTCTAAACCCAGTACCGTATCGTATTCCGAATCCTTGGCGGTGAGCATGAGGACCGGCAGTTTCCGGGTGGACGGATTGGCCCGCAGCCGTTTGAGTATGCTCAGGCCATCCTCCCCGGGGAGCATAATATCCAGTATGACAAGCCGGGGAAGGGCGGTTTCCAGGGCTTCCCAGAACGCCTTGCCGGTTTCAAAGCCCTGGGTTTCCAGGCCGTTCTTTTGCAGGGTATAGAGCACCAGGTCCCGGATGCTTGCGTCGTCCTCAACCAAATAGATCATGCGGGGGATCCCCTTTGGCCCGTGATGGAGTATTCCACCCACTTGGCGATGTTCCGGGCGTGATCGCCGATGCGTTCCAGGTATTTGGCGATCATCAGGACATCCAGGCAGCGCTCCCCGGACAGGGGGTCCTGGGCGATAATGGCGATCAGATTCCCCTTGATCTTGAGGAAGAGTGCGTCCACCACATCATCGAAGGCGATGACCGCCCGGGCGGTTTCGAGGTCCGCGGCGATAAAGGCGTCCACGCTGTTGGCAAGCATCTTGGCCGCGGCTTCGGCCATATCGGCGATAGGAACGCTCAAGGGTACGCCGCCGCCGTTTCCAGAAAAGAAACGGGACAACACGGCAATGTCCGCAGCCTGGTCCCCGATACGGTCCATATCGGCAATCATCTTCTGGGCCGCGATAATTTGCCGCAGGTCTCCGGCCACCGGCTGTTCCCGCAGGATCAGGCGGATGCAGAAGGTTTCAAGTTCCCGTTCCTTCAGATCGATTTCCTTTTCCAAGGCAACGGCTTTTTCCCGCATGGCGGGTTTATCCTCCAAAAGCCCCTGTACCGCGCTGGCAATGGCGTCTTCGCAGAGGGCTCCCATGTGGATCAGCTCCCGGTGGAGCCAATCGAGATGTTTATGGTAGGCGTCGCGCATTATCCGAACCTCCCGGCGCTATAGTCTCCCGCGCGCGCATCCTGGGGGCGGGGAAAAAGATGTTTATGGCGGGCGCCGCGCATTATCCGAACCTCCCGGTTATATAGTCTCCCGTGCGCGTATCCTGGGGCAGGGAAAACAGGACCTCGGTGGCCTTATGTTCTATCAGTTCCCCCAGCAGAAAAAAAGCCGTCCAATCGGATATGCGGGCCGCTTGCTGCATATTATGGGTTACTATGAGTATGGTATAGTTCTTTTTCAGTTCCTCCGCCAGGTCTTCGATCTTCGCGGTGGATATGGGGTCCAGCGCGCCGGTGGGTTCGTCCATGAGCAGGACCTCCGGCCCGGCGGCCAGGGCCCGGGCTATACAGAGCCGCTGCTGCTGGCCGCCGGAAAGGGAGAAGGCGCTCTTTTTCAGCCGGTCCTTTACCTCCTCCCAAAGGGCCGCGCTGCGCAGGGAACGCTCTACCAGCTCATCCAGTTTCAGCCGGGAGCGGACGCCGTGGGTCCGGGGGCCGTAGGCGATGTTATCATAGATGTTCATGGGAAAGGGGTTGGGTTTTTGGAAGACCATGCCTACCCGTTTGCGGAGGCGGGTTACATCCATGTTCCCATAAACATCCTCCGCATCCAGCAAAACCCTTCCCGTAATCCGGCAGTCCTGTATCAGATCGTTCATCCGGTTGACGCTCCTGAGGAGGGTGGACTTCCCGCATCCCGATGGGCCGATAAGGGCGGTGATGCTCCGTTCCGGGACGGCGAGGGTAACGCCCTTCAGGGCGTGGAACGGTCCGTAGTACAGATTGAGGCCCTCTATCCGTATCTTGTCCCGCCCGCTGGGGGGGCGCTTATTGGGAATGGCCGCCATAGCGGGCTCCGCTTATTTTTTTAGCCCCCCAGGCCGAGAGTGCGTTTATTCCCGCAACCAGGACCAGAAGCGCCGCCGCCGCCGCCGCGGCTTGATCAATATGGAGGCCCTCTCCCGACAGGTTATAGAGGTGGACCGCCATAGTCCGGGTTGAAGAAAAGGGGCTGTCCGGCAGTTCAGGCACGGTTCCGGCGGTGAAGATCAGCGCCGCGGTTTCCCCCACTATCCGGCCAACCCCCAGGATGACCCCTGCCAGTATGCCCGGGGCCGCCGAGGGAAGCACAACGGCAAAGAGGGTCCGCAGTTTGCCCGCCCCCAGGCCGAAGCTCCCTTCCCGGTAGGCGTCCGGGACGCAGAGCAGGGCCTCCTCGGTGGTCCGCAGGATCAGGGGGAGTATCATGACGGCCAAGGTACAAGCGCCGGCCAGGAGGGAATAGCCCCAGCCCAGGAAGATAACGAACAGGAGCATCCCGAAGAGCCCGTAAATAATGGAGGGCAGGCCGGCCAGGGTTTCCGCGGCCAGGCGGACCGCCAGGACCAGTTTATTCCCCCGCCGGGCGTATTCCACCAGCCATATTGCCGCGCCTGATCCCGCCGGAACCGCCAGCGCCAGGGCCGCCAGGGTAATCAGGACCGTATTAATCAAGGCGGGCATGAAGGATACGTTCTCGCTGGTATACCGCCAGGCAAAGAGTCCGGCCCGCAGGTGGGGGATGCCCCGGATAAGAATGGAACCGGTTAAAAAGCAGATAAAGGCCATGGTAAGCCCCGCGGCGGCGAGCGTCAGGAAGCGCAGGAACAGCGAGGGGGGATGCGGCGCTATTGTTCTAAGGGCCTTCACCGGGAAAAGCTCCGTTTGGTAAGGGCGAGCAGGGCGTTGATCCCCAGTATGCCCGCCAAAAGGACCACCGCCGTAGCGATGAGGGCGTCCCGGTGCAGCCCCGCTGCATAGCCCATTTCCAGAACGATATTGGCCGTCAAGGTCCGCAGCCCGTCCAGAAGGCCCGCGGGAATCAGGGCCTGGTTTCCAGCCACCATGACCACCGCCATGGTTTCCCCCACCGCCCTGCCAACGCCGAGCACCGCGGCGGCCATGATTCCTGATTTTGCCGCGGGCAGCACCACAAAGAAAACCGCCTGTTCATGGGTGGCCCCCAGGGCCAGGGCCCCCTCATAATAGCTTTCCGGCACCGCCCGTATTGCCGCTTCCGACACGGTGATGATGGTGGGGAGTATCATGATCCCCAGGAGGAGCGAGGCGGTTAACAGACTTTTCCCGCCGCCGCCGAACAGGGCGCGGATTGCGGGAACAACGACGATCAGGGCGAAAAAGCCGTAGAGTATCGAAGGGATGCCCGCCAGGAGGGATACCCCTGAGGACAGGCAGGCCCGCAGCCGCCTGCCGCAGAATTTTGCCATAAACACCGCGGTCAATACCCCGGCGGGAAGGCCCGTCAACATAGCCCCGGCGGTAACAGAGCAACTGCCCAGAATCATCGGGGCGACGCCGTACACATCGCTGCCCGGATTCCAGACGGTTCCGGTAAGAAAGGCCAGGGGCCCGATGCGCCCCATGGCCGGGAGGCCGTTGGTAAAGAGGAACAGCCCTATCAGGACCGCCGAGAGGATGCAAACGCAGGCGGCGGTAAAAAACACCCCCTGGATGATAGTTTCTTTCAGCATCATGCCCTAACCGTAGGGCATATAGGTCAAATTACGACCCGGAATTGGTCAAATGCGGGTAAAATCTGTCCGGGGGAGCGTTTCCTAGGAGGGGGGACCGGGGGGCGGGCAATCCGGCGTTGCCGGATTGCCTCGGAGTTTTGCCTCTGGCAAAACTCCACATGGCCCTGAAGTTTCGGGCTATACCCGAAACTTCAAGCAGTCCGGCGCAGCCGGACTGCCCGGCGGGGGCGTTACGGGGGCAGAGCCCCCGTTAAGGGGTACGCGACTTCCCCCGCTTATTTTCTTAAGTTGGCGACAGCGGGAACGCTCCCAACAGAACAGCCTATTGGTTTATCAGTTCTTCCCGGTCCGCCAGAATCAGTTCCACAATAGCGGGATTGCCCCCGCGCAGCACCTCGACGCTTATTTTTTCTCCGGGTTTATTGTCCTCCAGGGCCGCGTAGAGGTCCGCCAGGGTGTTCACCCGCAAGCCGTCCGCCCCGGTGATAATATCCCCGCCGAGATAGATAATCCCCGACCCGGCCCGCACCGGCTCGGTCCCCTGCCGGAGGCCCGCCCGGTCCGCAAAGCCGTTCCGCCGGGTCCGGGAAACCAGCAGCCCCGAAGAGGCCGGCAGTTTTGCGTACCGGACCAGGGCGGGAAAAATCTGCACCAGTGAAGCGTCGATCCAGCCCCGGCGGACCTTGCCGTAAGCGATAAGCTCCGCCACAACCCGCTTGGCCGTATTAATGGGAACCGCAAAACCTATTCCCACGGATCCCCCGGAGGGTGAATAGATCATGGTATTAATGCCGATCATCTTCCCCGCGGCGTCAAGGAGGGGCCCCCCGGAATTCCCCGGATTAATGGATGCGTCGGTTTGGATCATGTTGCGGATAATGGTGTTCCTGCCGGTCTGTATCGGGCGGCCCAGGCCGGAAACAATGCCCACCGTCAAGGTCCGTTCCAGGGCAAAGGGATTCCCAATGGCCAGCACCTTCTGCCCTACCTTCAAATTGGAAGCATCCCCAAAAGGAATAACCCTGAGCTGGGCCCCCTTGGGGGGCTCGAATTTGAGGACCGCAATATCATTTTCCTTATCCGTTCCTACCAGGGTTCCCTCAATCTGGGTCCCGTCGGCCAAATTGATAAAGACCTTGTAGGCGTTTTCCACCACGTGGTTATTGGTAAGCACATAGCCCTGGCTGTCGATGATGGACCCGGAACCGGACCCCCCCTCTTGGGGAACCGGTTCAAGAAACCAGTTGATAGTTACCCGTTCAGTGGTGATGTTCACCACCGCCTCGTTGAGCTGTTCGTATACGGTAATGTTTTCCCGCTCGTCCCCGGTATAGGGACCGATCTCCACGGTTTTAACCAGCAGAGAATCGTGGTACTCCGGCGTTTGAACGGCCAAATCCGCCTCCGCCGCCGGCGGCGCAAAGAACCGGCCCAGGGGCCCAAACCATAGTCCCGCCCCCGCGGCGGCAATGATAAACACCAGCAAACCGCTTAAAACCGAAAAGAACGCAACCTGCCCCCTGCTGTAGAGTTTCATAGGCGCCTGTCTCCCTTTTCTTTATAATCTGAGGCAGCCGCAAAATTGCGATTTTGCGGCCGCTGCTTCTAAAAAAGCATGTTTCGCAGCCCTTAGGGCAGCGCCGGTTAAATGGGCTTCGGGCCTTCGGTCCGCAATCATCGCCGCCTTACGCGGGAAACCGCGAGAGCCAGCGCAAAAATAACCGATTTTTGCAACTGGCTCATCTTATAATGATAAGGGTAAAACCGGGAATTAATCAATAGAGCTGTTCCGAAACCAACCGGGTTTTGGAACACGTCTAATACTTTCCCGGGCCGCGATTTTTTTAAGCGGACTGGGGATTATTGGGGGAAAAAAGCCGATATTGGAAAAAGATATGTGGACCCATAGGAACCCTTTGCTACGCCTGTTGCGGCGCCGGGGAATCCAGACCCTGGCTATCCTCGCGGGACTCCTCGCGCAGCCTTCGCGCCTTGCCGCCGCGGACCTTCCTTCCCGGCAGATACCGGACGACGCCTCCTTCAGAACCACCCTGCGAGACGGGTGGTTTACCGAAGTTCCCGCCAAGGTCCTTGCCAAACGGCCGTTTATCCATACCCTGCCCGGGGGAAGCCGGATCGAAGTGCGCTCCGAAGACGGGGGGGCCGAATTTATGGTGATCCTGGCCCGTGAATTGAACGGGAGTTTCCCCGGCTGGGCCCAAGGTTCCTGGATACTCACCCGGAACAAGGATGACGGCGCGGCGGCCCGGATTCGTATCTTCCTCAGGAGCGATCCCTATACCTATGTCCAGTTTAGGCCCCTAAGCGCCAACCGCAGCCAGATGGACGTGGTCCTCTACGACGCCTTCGCGGTCCGGGCCCAGCCCCTGCCCCTCGCCTTTGACCGGCTCTTGACCGTCCCGGTAGAAGAGGCGCTCCGGGCCGCGGGAAACGCCTTTCCCCGCCGGTACTTTGATCCCGCTGTTGATCAGTACCGGGATATCCGCAGCCTGATCGTCCAGATACGCCAGATGCTGCCGGGCTTGAGCTTCCGGGACGATGGGGCGATTGACGAAAAGGGCCGGTATGTGTTTATCAATACCCTCCAGGCCCAGGAAGGGAAGGGGGGCTTGAACTGCTCAGGTTTTGCCAAGTGGGTGGTGGATGGGATACTCTGGCCCCTCACCGAAAGCTACCTCCCCATTGGGCCCCTGAAAGCGCCCTACGGCAGCCGGGGATCATCCCTGACCGAGCCCTATGAGCGTATCCGGGACCCCTTTTTCGGTCTGGACTGGACGAGAAATCTCGCGGCCCAGGCTAATACGATACTCCGTTCAGCCGCCTACAACACGGTGGAGGAGCTTGAAGTCCGCCGCTTTCCCTTCGGCTCCGTGATAACGCGGAGCGGCGGCTCCCCCGCGGTCAAGCCCTATCCCGGGTTTCTCCTCAACGCGGGGTTCGGCGTTGAGGGGCTTCATGCCTTGCTCTATACCCTGGCGCTGGATGAGCCGGGGCGGATATACCTGGCATCGGTGAATAACGACCGGGGCCCCGCGCCCCGGTTCCGGGAGCATTTTCATGTGGCGGTGCTCATCCCCTATTTTAACGAGTTTGGAAATTTCCAGATTGCGGTTTTTGAGAGCGCCGCGGAAACCTCCTTTACCCAATTCCGCAACCGCTATCCCGGTCATTATGTCAACCTGGTCCGCATCCCGGTGGAAGGGATGTTTAAACCCAAGGCGGACGCGGCGGCCTCGAAACCCGAATCCAAACCCCCAGCTAGACAAACCCTCTTCTTTTATGGTATAAAGCGGTAGCCGCCGGGCCGCGAGGCGGATTACCCGCAAGACCCGGAGAGGGGCCTTCCCGCTATCAACAGTTTAAGGGGGGACCGGGGGGCCTTTCGGCCCCCCGGCGGGGGCGTTACGGGGGCAGAGCCCCCGTTGAGGGGGTGCCCCAGAGGGGTACGCGACTTCCCCCTCCGCCATACTGATCCATAGGGGGGCCGCGGGGAAACCGGTTCCCCGGTACGCGATGAAACGGAGCATTGACGGCATAGCGTTTGATTTGGATGGCACCTTATATCCAAATTACCAATTGTACTTCCGCGTTATTCCCTTTATCATCAAAGAATTTCCCCTCCTGCTGGCCCTGGGAAAGGCCCGGAACAGCATACGCCGCCGGGCCGGCAAGGACGCGCCCTTGGACGGGTTTTACGATTTGCAGGCTGAACTTATGGGCGCCTATCTCAAACAGGAAGCCCCGGCGATCAGGCGGAAGACCGAGGAACTGATTTACCGGGGCTGGGAGCCCCTGTTTAAGCGGATTCCCCTGTACCCCGGAGTGCGGCCCCTGTTGGAGGAATTCCGGGGGCTGGGGTTCAAACTGGGGCTGCTCTCGGATTTTCCCCCGGAAACCAAGGCGCTGCACCTCAAGGTAGCGGACTGCTTTGACGTGCTGCTCTGTTCTGAAAGCATCGGCAGGCTGAAACCAGACCCGCTGCCCTTTTTGACCCTGGCAAAGGCCATGGGATTGCCCCCTGAACGAATTTTGTATGTGGGGAACAGCATGGCCTATGACGTGAAGGGGGCCAAGGGCGCCGGTATGCAAGCCGCGTGGATAACGCGGCCCTGGCGGTCCAAGGCCAAGGGGGGGGCCGGCGGCGCGGATTTTGTATTCTCTCACTATCGCCAATTATCCGCGTATGTGCTACGTTAGTACCAATGGGCTTTTTTACAATGAGCAACCTATTAACCCTGGGTATCGTGTTCTTTGGGCTTTTTCTCTACCATCAGCTTACCAAACGGAACCAGCCGCAGGAAAAGGTTAATAAATATACCGATCAAATTAAAGAAGAATTAGCCTCCTTTGTGTCCGAGCGGGAGGCCGCCGTCCGGGATTACGCCATAGAGCTTGATGTTCAGCAAAAGGCCGCCAAGGAATTGATGCGCCACCTCTTGATGACCGATGAGGACCTGGCAAAGAAGGCTGCGGCAATAGCCAAAATCGATGAACGGTTAAACAACTACGATGTTTCCCTGGAAGAATTGGTCCGCATGACCAGCCGGGTGCAGGAAAATCTGAACCGGGTGCGGGATGAATCGGCCTTTGTGGAGAACGCGGTAAAGCGGGTTTCCCAGGCGGAGGATAAGCTGGAGGAAGTCGAGCAGGGCCTTGCGGAGATCGAAGACCGCTTTGAGCGCTCCAACGCGGAAACTATGGAAAAGGTGCTGGACGGCATGGTGATCTCCGCGCGGACCATGATCTCCGACCTGGAAGCCACGGCTGAAACCATAGAGCGCCGGGTAGCGGATCACCGGGAAGCGGTGGAAACCCTGGAACGCCAGCGGGAAAGCGCCATGACCCGGGACATGGCTGTTATCAACAACGCCCTCCAGGGCGCCCTGGATCACGCGGGAAATCAGGCGGATCAACTGGAAGAGACGGCGGCAATAAAGCTGCGGGATCAAGCCCTGGAGCGGACCGGCCGCTTCCAGGCGGCCCTTGAAGAAAAAATCACCGCCTACCAGGATACGGTGCAAAAGCAGGCGGATACGATGCAGGGCTTGGCGGCGTCACTCAAGAACGGGTGGAAGGCCGAACAAAACGCCTTGGAAGAACAGTACCAAACCATGCGGGCGGCTTGGAAACAGGAATTCACGGAACTCACCATGACCGCCCAGGGCTTGCGGGAGGAATGGAAGCAGGCCGCGGATGAGGAAACCATACGGGGCCGGGAACTCATCGCGTCCTTGGAGGAAACCGTTACTGAGGCGTCCAAGGCCATAAGCGCCGGCGCCGCGGAACGGGACCGGCTTATTGCCGAAGCCGCGGCGGAACGGGACCTGGCCCTTTCGTCCCAAATGGCCGAATGGGACCGGCGGATCAGCGAGGAAATGGACGAGCGGGACCGGCTCATCCGGGAATCGGCGGAAGAACGGGACCGGCTTATTACCGAAGAGATGGCCATGCGGGACCGGCTCATCCGGGAGGCCGCGGAAGAACGGGACCGCCGGATTACCCAGGAGGCCGCGGAGCGGGAGCTGCGGATTACCGGCGCGGCGGAGGAGCTGGAACAGCGGCTTGCCCAGGGGATGGCGAAACAGGAAGAGCGGATTACCCAGGAGGCTGCGGAGCGGGAGTTGCGGATTACCAGCGCGGCGGAGGCCCTGGAACAGCGGCTTGCCCAAGAGTCGGCGGCGCGGGAACAGCGGATCACCGGCGCGACGGCGGTTCTGGAAGAGCGGATTACCCAGGAGGCCGCGGAGCGGGAGCTGCGGATTACGAGCGCGGCGGAGGCCCTGGAACAGCGGATTACCCAGGAAGCGGAGGAACGGGAACTGCGGATCGCCAGCGCGGCCCGGGAACGGGACCGGCGGATCGCCGAAGAGATGCACCGGCGGGATCAGCTTATTACCAACGCGGCGGAAGAGCGGGACCGGCGGATCACCGAAGAGATGGCCGAACGGGAACAGCTCATCGCCAATGCGTCGGAAGAACGGGACCGGCGGGTTATGCAGGCCATGGTCGAGCAGGAACAGCGGCTTGCTCAGGATATGGCGGAACGGGAAGAACGGCTTGGCGGCGCGGCGGAGGAACTGGAAACGCGGCTTACCGGCGCGGCGGCGGAATTGGCGGCGCGGCTTACCGGCGCCGCCGCGGAACTGGAAGCGCGGATTACCCAGGAAGGGGTTGAGCGGGAAGCGCGGATTACCCAAGCCTGGGCCGGGCGTGAAGCGCGGATCACCCAGTCCTGGACTGAGCGGGAAACGCGGATCGCCGGCGCGGTGGAGGCCCTGGAACAGCGCATCGCCGGGGCGTCTGAAGAATTGGACCGGCGGATTACCCAGGAGGGGACTGAGCGGGAAGCGCGGATCACCGGCGCGGCGGAGGCCCTGGAACAGCGGCTTACCGAAGAAGGGGCTGAACGGGAAGCGCGGCTTATGCAAGCCTGGATCGAAGGGGAAGCGCGGATCACCAGCGCGGCGGAGGCTTTGGACCGGCGGATTACCCAAGAGGGAAGCGAGCGGGAGCAGCGGCTTACCCAGGCATGGTCCGAACAGGAGCGGCGGATCGCCGGCGCGGCGGAAACCCTGGAACAGCGCATCGCCGGGGTGTCGGAGGAACTGGACCGGCGGATTACCCAAGAGGGAAGTGAGCGGGAACAGCGGCTTCTACAGACCTGGTCTGACGGGGAACGGCGCATTGCCGGCGCGGCGGCGGCCCTGGAACAGCGCATCGCTGAAGAAGGGGCCGGGCGGGAATCGCGGCTTATCCAGGCATGGGCCGAACAGGAACAGCGCATTACCGATGCGGCGGCGGCCCTGGAACAGCGGATCGCCGCGGAAGGGGCCGAGCGGGAACAGCGCATTACCAGCGTGGTGGAGGAACTGGAACGCCATATAACGGTGGAGGTAACTGAACGGGAACAGGCTTTACGCGCCGCCGCCGCGGCCCTGGAAGAACGGGTGGGCGGCATACAGGCGGACCTTGCCAGCGCCGCCCAACAGGTGGAAACAATACTTACCGGGGGGATGAAGGCCGCGGAAGAAAAAGCCCTCGCCTTAGCGGGCAAGGAACTGGACGACTGGATGGCCGTTACGGATCAGGGATTTGAAAATTGGCGGACCATCGCGGAAGAGGAATTTGAAAAGTGGAAGCAAAGCGTTGCCGGTGTGGACGCCAAGGCCCAGGCGTTTCTTACGGATTGGGAAGCCGCCGCCCTGGAAACAGGCCGGAAAATACAGGATGAGGCCCTTGCCCGGAACAAGGCCGTCACCGCCGCGGCGGATGAACGGGACCGCCTGCTCAGTTCGGAAGCGGCGGCCCTGGAAGAACGGATCAAGGCCGTTCAAGGGGATATTTATGAGACTGCCAACCATATTGAAACCTTTTTGCGGGAATCGATTAAACAGGCGGAGCTGAAGGCCCAGGCCCTTGCGGATGCGGAACTCCAGCAATGGAGCGGCGCTTCCCAGGAAGAATTCGAGCGATGGAGCGCCGCCGGGGAAGAGCGGTTCCTCCAATGGAAGCAGAACATTGACGCGGCGGAAAAGAAAACCCACGCGATTTTAGCGGAAATCGAAGCCGCCGCGGCGGAAACCGCCCGGACCGTTACCGCCGACGCGGAGGAGCGGGACCGGCTTATCCGGGAATCGGCGGATGAACGGGACCGGGCCATCCGGCAGGCGGAGGCTGAACGGGACCGGTTTATCCGGGAAGCGGCGGAGGAGCGGGACCGGTTTACCCGGGAAAGCGCAGAAGAGACCGGGCGGATAGTCCGGGAATCAGCGGAAGAACGAAACCGGGTTGCGGGCGAAACCGATAGGCTGGTCCGGGAAATGACGGAGGAACGGAAGCGGTTTATCGCTGAAACCGCCACGGAGACCAACCGGATCATCCGGGAAGCAACGGCGGAGCGGGACCAGGTTATCCGGGAGACCGCGGAGGAACGGAATCATTTCATCACCGAAACCGCCGCGGAATTGGATAAGGCGGTCCGGGAAGCGGACGCGGAGCGGGACCGGGCCATCCGGGAAGCGGCGGCGGAGCGGGACCGGTTCATCGCCGAAGCCGCCGCCGAACGGGACCGGCTGGTCCGGGAAGCGGAAGAAAAACGGGATAAGGCCGTCCGGTCCGCGGCCGCCGAGCGGGACCGGGCTATCATGGAATCCGCCGCCGAGCGGGACCGGCTGGTCCGGGAAATCGAAGAAAAACTGGACCGGGATATCCGGTCCGCGGCCGTTGAGCGGGATAAGGCCCTTAGCGAAGCCGCGGCGAACCGGGATATGGTTGTCGCTGAGGCCGCGGCGGACCGGGACCAGTTCATCAAACACGCGGCGGAGGAGCGGGACCGCTTTATCCGGGAAGCGGACGCGGACCGGGACCGGATCATCCGGGAGACCGCGGCTGAACGGGACCGGATCATACAAGAAGCGGACGCGGAGCGGAACCGGATCATCCAGGAAGCGGCGGAGGAACGGGACCGGGCCATTAACGCCCAATCCGCCGCCCTGGAAGCGCGGGTCCAGCGGCTGCAGGAGGACATTGGGGGCATACTCTCCCGTATTGATACCATCTTTACCGGGGCAATCCAAACAGCGGAACAGCAGGCCCGGCAGATGGGCGAACAGGACTTTACAACCTGGAAGTCAAGCGCCGAGGCGGGTTTCGCGGCCTGGCAAACCCAGTCAAAGGCCCTGCTGGACCAATGGATGTTGAACGTCAAGGATGGGGAAGACCGGACCGCGGCCCTTCTGCGGGAACTGAAGGCCGCCTCGGAAGAAACAGTCAGAACCCTTACCCATGAAACGGAACAGGCGGTGGAACGGAACAAGACCCTGGCCACTCAGATCGCGGCCCGGGAACGGATTATCTCGGCTGAGGCGGCGGCCCTGGAAGGACGGGTCAAGGCCGTTCAGGGCCAGATCAACGAAACCGCTTCCCAGATAGAACACATACTCTCCAACGCGATGAGCCAGGCGGACGCCAAGGCCCAAGCGGTTGTGGATGATGAACTGGAACGATGGAAAGCCGCAACGGGAAAGGACTTTGCGGCCTGGCAGAATACTATGGAAGAGGAATTCAAACGGTGGCGGCAGGGTATCGCCGAGGCGGATGCCAAAAACAAGACGGCCCTGCGGGAATGGCAGGATAAGGCGTCCTCGGAGTTAGCCAAGTGGCAAAAAGCGGTTGCGGAGGCCGAGGGGAAAAACCAAAATCTTCTGGAACAATGGGGCCTGTCCGCCGGCGGGGAATTCAAAAAATGGCGGCAGGCGGTTGCGGAGGCGGATACGGCAAACCAGCGGCTCCTTGCCCAGTGGGATACGGCGGCGGAAGCGGAATGTGATAAATGGCGGCAGACCATGGCCGGCCTGGATGCCAAACAGCAGAGCCTTTTGGCCGAATGGGAAGCCGTGGCCCTTGAAACCGCCAATGGTTTGGCAGCCGCGGCGGAGGAACAGAACCGGATTATCACTGAAGAGGCCGCCAAACGGGACCAGGCAATCGCGGCGGCGGCGGCGGAACGGGATAACCGTATGGCGGCCCAGGCAAAGGAACGGGAACAGCTCGCCGCCGCTGAAACCGCCGCCATGGAAGAACGGCTCCGGATCATCCAAGCCCAGATCAATGAAACCTCCAGCGAGGCGGGCGCCCTCCTGTCGGAGGTGGTAAAACAGGCTGAGGAAAAAGCCCAGGCCCTGGCGGGGGCGGAGCTGGAAAAATGGAATGCCGCCGTTGACGAACAATATCAGCAGTGGCAGACCACCATTAAAGAGCGTTTCAACCAATGGCGGCAGTCGGTAGATGAAGAGGATGCGCGAACCCAGGGCATCCTCAACGAGCTGGAACAAGTGGCCGCCGATACTGCCCGGACCATCACGGTTGAGGCGGCCGAGGCGGCGGCCCGGAACGAGGCTATCGCCGCCCAGGTAACAGAACGGGAACAGTCCATCGCGGCTGAGGCGGCGGCCCTGGAAGCGCGGATACAGGAGATTCAGAATCTCATCTTTGGGACCACCTCCCAGATAGCAAACGTCCTTGCGGAATCCATGGAACAGGCGGAACAGAAGGCAAAAATCCTGGCGGGAAATGAGCTTGATGCCTGGACCGCCGCGACGAATGCGGCCCATTCCCAATGGCGCTCCGCCATCAGCGAGGAATTTGAAAAATGGCGGCGGCTTATCGCTGAAGAGGACGAACGCGTTAGGGCCTTGCTTCAGGAAATGGAACAGTCGGAAGCCAAAACCGCCCAAAGCATCGGCGCCGGGGTGTCGGAACAGTACCGGATCATGTACGCCGAAGCGGAAGAACGGGCCAAAACCGTGGCCGATAGGTCCGGGGACCTGGAAAAACGGCTTACCCTGATGCAAGAGGAGCTTACCGGTATTGCCGGGCGCGTTGAGGGGCTCATCGGAACGGCCCTCATGGAAGCGGGAAACAAAGCCGAGGCAATGGCCGGGGCTGAACTGGATAAATGGCAGGCCGCCGCTGATGAGCGGTTTAAACAATGGCTGGAAGCGGTCGCGGCGGAACAGGCCAAGACCGAAACGCTCATTGAAACCTGGGAACGCTCCGCTGAGGCGGAACAGGCCAAAACCGGGGCGCTTATCAAGGCATGGGAACAATCCGCCGCAGCCGAGCAGACCAAGACCGGGGCGCTTCTCGCGGCATGGGAACATTCCGCCGGAACGGAGCAGGCTAAGGTTGCGGCGCTTATCAAGGAATGGGAAGACTCCGCCAAGGCCGCAAGCGGCGCCATAACCCAGGAGGCCCTGGAGCGGGATAAGGTTATCGCCGCGCAGACCGCGGACCTGGAAAACCGGCTTCGGGCCATTCAAGATCAAATATCGGGAACCGCGTCGGGCCTGGAAGCCATGCTCCTGCGGTCCCTCCAGGAAGCGGAGGACAACGCCCGCTCGGCGGCTGACGCGGAATATGAACGGTGGAAGAACGCCGCGGAAACGGGCTTTGAACGGTGGCGGCAGGCTGTTATGGCGGAGGAGTCCAAGACCCAGGACTTTATCGCCGAATTGGAAAGAGCCGCGGCGGAAACCGCCCGGATCATCACCGCCGAAGCGGAGGAGCGGGACCGTATTATCGCCGCCGGCGCGGAGGAGCGGGACCGGCGTATCGCGGAGGACACGGAAAAACGGGACAGCCGTATCTTTGCGGCGGCCGCGGAACGGGAACAGCGGCTCTTAAGCGAAGCGGAAGAGCGGGAGCGCCGGCTCTTTGCGGAGACAGCGGCCCAGAAGGATCAACTGCTCGCGGAGATACAGGCCCAAAGCAGCCAATTACTCAGCGAAACCAAAAACCAAAGCGATATGCTGATCCAGGAAACCAGAATCCAGCGCGAGCAATTGGTGGTAGAAGCCAAGGCCCAGAACGAGCGGCTCTTCGCTGAAGCGGAAGAGCGGAAAAACCGCCTCATCGCTGATGCGGAGGCAAAAAAAAATCAACTCATCGCCGAAACCGAGGCCCAGCGGAACCACGTGCTTTCCAGCGCGGAAGCCCGGTTCCAGGCCATGGAAAGCGCCGTGGAGGAACGGGAAGCGGCCGCGGCCCAAAAGACCGCGGACCGGGACCAGGTTATCAGCCATTTGGAACAGCGCGTCCGGACCGCCCAGGATCAGATAAACCGGACTATTTCCCATATTGAAACCGTGCTGATGGACGCGGTGGATGAAGCCCAGGACCGGGCCAGAACCATGGCGGATACGGAACTGGACCGGTGGAAGGATACGGCGGATGCGGGATTCAAGGAATGGGAGGCGGCCTTTCAGGAAGGCCGCCAACGCTGGGAGGATATTCTTGCCCAAGGGGAATCCCATACCCAGGGGATCATCGCCCATTTGGAAGCCTCTTCCGCGGAAACCCAGGAACGCATCACCCGGGACATCCAGGAACTGGAAACCCGGTTTGCCGCCATCAAAAGCGGCGCCGGCAGCCAGGCTGCCAACCTGGAGCGCCTGTTAAGCAAGACTCTGGAGGATACGGAACGGCGGGTGCTGGAAAAATCGGAAATGCGCTTGGAAGAATACCAGTCCATGCAGCACCAGCAGTTCCTGCGGATGGACAGTCTGGCGGAGGATACCTCCCGGCTGGATACGGAACTCCGCCACTATATGCATGAAACCGAAAAACTGGTGCACCAGGACTTTGCCTTGTTCCGCCAGGCTTCCGCCCAGGAACTGGAGGATGTATCCGCCGAATTCACCGCTTCCCTGGAAGACCTCAAGGCGGCGCTGCAAGGGGTGGAAGACGGCCTGGCGGCCCTGAAAACCCAGGCGGTGGAGCAGGTGTCGGAAAAACTCCTGGTGTTTGAGGATGATTTTACGGTGAATCTCGCCCGGCGGGAAGCGGAAATCGATTCGCGGCTTAACGCCTGGCAGGACGAACTGGACAAGAACCTCCAGGTTATCCTGGAAGAAAATGAAACAAAACGCCGGCGGCTGGAGCAGGATTTCAATGAGCATATAAAACAGCGGCTGCTGGATCATGAGGATCAGTTGGGCGCGCAACTGGAACAGTTGAAACGGGAACTGAAGGGCTTTGAGGCCCAGATTCAGGATCAGGTTGTCCAGGGGAATCAGGCCGCCGCGGCATTTAAGTCCCAGCTTGCCGGCGGCTTGGAGCAAACCCGCCGTCAGGCCGAAGCCTCCCTGGGGGAGGAAATAGAACGATTTACCCATACCATGACCGGGCGCTTCGCCCAATCCCAGGAAGCGCTTGCCCAATCCCTTGGGATGCTCGAAAAACAGCTTGATACCCGGGGCGAAGAGCTGGTCAAACTGCAAGCGGAGTCCCGCGGCGGCCTTGAGGAATGGCGGCGGGGCATGGACGCGGAGATGGGGGACTATGCGTCGGCTATGGAGGATATGCGGAAAAACGTCCGGGAGATGCTTGCCGAAAGCGACCGGCACATAGCCTCGGTCCGGTCCGCCATTGAAGCGGCGCGGGGGGAAATGGACGCCCACCGGCTGGAGATATTCGGCAAGATCGACGCTGAGGCCCGGCAGCTGGACGCCAATATTAAGGACGTGGACCAGAACATCAGGAACTTTATCAACCAAACCAATCTCTTTGAGCAGGCGGACATCCTGAAAACCAATCTGGAGACCCACATCGAAGAACTCAAGGATGATATCAGCTACATTGAACAGCGCCGCAGCGATTCAGAGGCCCTGGAGGCGGAATTCGTTAAGATTAAACTCCTTGAGGATGAGGTAAACGCCAAGATGACCCGCTTCCTTTCGGAAAAGCACCGCATTGAGCTGATGGAAGGCGATTTTAACCGCCTTATGCAAACCACGGCGGCGGTGGAAGAAAAGCTGGCCAAAGTAACCGCCTCGGACGATATACTTCAGGCCATTCAGATCAATATCCGCAAACTGGACGACGCCCTGGAAAAAACCGAAGACAAGTACCTGCGTTTGGAGAAGAAAAATCAGGTCCTGGAAGCCGTCAACGAGGGCATAACCCGGAACTTTGAATCCCTCCAGGAGACCGAGGCGGCCTTGAAGATGCTTGGGGAGAACCTCAACCAGCTTTCCGGGGATCAGCAAGCCCTAAGCCATGTGATCATCCGGCTTTCAGAGGAAAACGAAAAGGCCAAGGACGTGATGGATAAACTTGCCCGGCTGGATGAGGACCTTGGCAGGATTGAAGACCGGATTGAGGCCATGCAGATAGCCCGGGAGTGGCTTGCCCAAGCGGAGACCCGGCTGGAGGAAATAAACCGGGCTATACAGGAACAGGGAAAATTGCTGAAAACCATTATTCAAGAAGAGGGGAATAAGAATCCCGCCCTTACCAAGGACGCGCCGCCGCCGGGGACGCGGGATAGCGTATTGAAACTCCACCGCATGGGCTGGAAACCGGCGGAGATTGCCCGGAGCCTGAAAATTTCCAAGGGCGAAGTAGACCTAATTATCGAAATGGGCGCCAAGGGCGGCGATTAGCCGGGAAGCGCCGCAGGGCGGACTTGGGCGCCGGCCCCCTGTGGAAACTGGAGGCACACCGTGATAGTGGGCATCGACATTGGCACTTCCACCTTTAAGGCAGGGCTTTTTCAGCGCGACGGCCGTTGCATACGCCGCAGCGCCCAGCCTTTACCCATCGAATCCAGCGGCGGACGCTATGAAGCGGACCCCGCCCAGTGGCTGCGGGCCTTTACTGCTGCCTTGGACTCCCTGGGTTCCCTGGCAGCGGTCCGGGCCCTGGCGGTCAGCGGGAACGGCCCAACCCTCGTGCCGGTTATAGGAACACCTTCCCTGGCGGGCGGGGAATTGCGGGTCCCCGCGGAACAGGCCCGGCTTTGGCTGGATCGCCGGGCGCAGGCGGAGTCTCAAACCATCTCCGCCATTGCCGGGGGCTTTGTGGACCCCAGCTTTGTGCTCCCCAAGGCGCTGTTCATTAAGAACCGGGAAAACGCCCTCTATGAAAGGACCCGGTATTTCTTTTCCAGCTCTGAATATCTTGCCTATGCCCTAACCGGGGAGGCCCGGACCGTATTCCCCTCAGCGGGCTTTGACCGCTGGTACTGGAACGACCGGACCCTGGAAGCCGCCGGCCTTGCCAAGGAGAAGTTTCCCCCCTTTGTTTTTCCTGGGGAGCTTATCGGAAGGGTTTCCAAGGCCGCGTCCGCCCGTTTTGGGTTTCCACCGGACCTGCGCGTATTCGCCGGCGGGCCAGACTTCTTTGCGGCCATCCTGGGAACCGGTACTATCCGGCCCGGCCAAACCTGCGACCGCTCCGGCACCTCTGAGGGCGTCAATGTGTGTACCCAGGACCGGATTGTAGACCCCCGGCTGATGAGTTACGGCCATCCGGCCAAGCCCTTCTGGAACTGTTCAGGCATCATCGCCACTTCAGGGAAAGCCCTTTCCTGGGGCCGCAGCGTAGGCGGCATGGAGGCCCTGCCCTATCGCGCCTTCTACGGTTTGGCCGCCTCCGCCGCGGCGGGCGCGGGGGGCGTCGTCTTCCTCCCCTATCTGGCGGGGGAACGCTCGCCCATTTGGGACAGCCGGGCCCGGGGGGCCTTCCTGGGGCTGGACTTGAACACCCGCCGGGCGGAGCTGGCCCGGGCCGTTGCCGAAGGGGTCTGTTTTGCCATCCGGGATGTGCTTTCGGTGATCCGGGACCTGGGCGCCGGGGTTTCAGAACTGCGGGTTACCGGCGGCCCGGCGGAAAGCTCCTTTCTGAATCAGCTCAAGGCTGATATTTGCGGCCTCCCGGTTTTGCGGCCCCGGATGCCGGAAGCGGAGCTGCTGGGCCTTACGGCAATCAGCGCCGCCGCGCTGGGAATCTACGCTTCCGCCGCGGAAGCGGCGGAACAGCTGGTGGAGATAGGGGACCGCTTTTACCCCCAGGAAGCGCTTGCCAGCCGCTACGATAGGCTGTTCGGCGTTTATCGCGGGGCATACCAGGCTTTGAAGGGGCAGTTTGAGGCCCTCAGCCGGCTGGCGGAGTAAGCGCCGCTTGCCGCGTCAAGGTATGCCGGTCCCTAGGGCAGGGCCACTGCATTTACTTTTTCAGAAAAACGGTAAGATACGAGCTATATCCGAGGGAGGGAAAAATGGATATAGCTCGATTACAGGAAAAGCTGGGAACCATACCGGACCCAAG
>JAITHL010000231.1 GCA_031279975.1 Treponema sp.
CTGATTAACTTGACGCTAATCAGCGTTACCCTCTGCATTTGCTCATTTCATTACGCAAATGCGGGTAAGATACACTGATTAAATCCTCGATTGGATTTAATCAGTGTTTCCCTAGCGCCGTGTTTTTTTGCCCCGCCCCATACCAAAGGGGTGTTTTCATGTATGTTATCATACCCATACCGCGGACCGGGTCAAGCGGAATTGTGCCGTATCGCCGTGGACAAGCGCGGCAGTGCGCTTGGAGATGTGCCTGAAGCCTTGAAGACGGAGGATTTGTGCCTGGCCGCCGTGAGGCAGAGCGCTTCTGTTAATAAGTTACACCTTGATACAGCCCTCAGTTACGTCACCGAAGCTCTGCGGGAACAAGTCAAGAGGGCCGCGGGGATAGAATAGACGCGACAAAATAGTGTTTCGCTCGCGACTAAAAAAAGAATATCCAAAGCCGCTCCCGCCGTTCATGGCGGGGGCGCATTATTAATGGGGCAAAATAATTTTTGTATAAGAGCCTGTTGCAAAACCCGGCTGGTTTTGCAACAGGCTCTTATGGCGGCGGTTTTTCGCCCTACGGGCTGCGAAACACGCATTTTTAAGTGGAATAGACGTGTTCCAAAACCCGGTTGGTTTCGGAACACGTCCTGCGGTTTCTCAGGCTAAAGCCTTGTGAAACCGCGTTTTTAAGCGGAAGCTGCTCTGAAACTGAAGTTTCAGAACAGCTCTAATATATTCCGGCGCGGCATACCGGGAACGCGGGCGTTTTTGGGGAAGCCAGACCGGAACGGCCGCAGGATGTGTTTGTCCGCATAACAAACCGGCGGGCGAAATGCCTGCGCGGCATGACGGCGCCGCGGGCCGGTTCCTGAAGCACTCATCAAAAATTGGCGCGGACGGATGCCATCTGAGAAGGAACAGAGAAGCGGCGGGCAGGGGTTCTTTCTTACTGGTTCCCTGTTCCCTGTTCCCTGTATTCGCCTGGTACGGGGATGGGGTATTCCCCGGTAAAGCAGCCCAAACAGTACCCGCCTCCGCCGCCCAGGGATTCCAGAAGGCCCCGCGCGGAAATAAAGGCCAGGCTGTCCGCGCCTAAGGACGCGCGGAGTTCCTCCACGCTGCTGCCGTTGCTGATAAGGTCTCGGCGGTGGGGGGTGTCAATGCCGAAATAGCAGGGACAGCGTACCGGCGGCGAGCATACCCGGAAATGTACTTCCCGGGCGCCGGCCTTTCTGAGTATGGAAACCAGCCGCCGGCTGGTGGTGCCCCGCACTATGGAGTCGTCGATTACCACGACCCGCTTATCCCGCACTTCCTGGTGTATCACGTTGTGTTTTACCGAAACAGCCTTTTCCCGCAGCTCCTGGCTGGGAGCAATAAAGGTCCGGCCCACGTACTTGCTCTTGACTATCCCCTGGCCGTAGGGGGTTCCGCTTGCCCGGCCATAGCCGATGGCCGCGGGGACCCCCGAATCGGGCACCCCAATAACCAGGTCTGCGGCGGCCGGCGCTTCCCGGCCCAGTATCTCCCCGGCCCGGACGCGGGAACCGTATACATCGATCCCGTCGATTACGCTGTCCGGGCGGGCAAAATAGATGTATTCAAAGGAACAGCCCGCGCGGGGGGTCTTTTCGCTAAAGGGGAAGGAACGGACTCCCCCGGCGTTGATGATGATGAGTTCCCCGGGCTCGATGTCCCGGACAAAGGACCCGCCCACCGCGTCAACCGCGCAGGACTCGCTGGCAAGAATCCAGCCGCCTTCATACTGGCCCAAACAGAGGGGCCGTATCCCGTTGGGGTCCCGCGCGCCCACCAGCGCGTCGCCGGTTAGGACCACCAGGGCATAGGAGCCCTTGATGGATTTGATGGTATCGGTTAGAGCCTTTTCCAGCCCCTTCTTGTAGTTCTTGGCGATTAGATTGATGATCACTTCGCTGTCGCTGGAAGAGGTGAACCCCGCGCCCGCGTCCTCCAGGAGTTCCCGGATCACGTCCGCGTTGGTTAAGGTGCCGTTGTGGCCCACCGCGATGGAACCGAGCTTGAAATGGCTGACAAAGGGCTGGGTGTTTTCAAGCGTACTGGCCCCCATGGTGGAGTAGCGCACATGGCCGATGGCCGCGGAACCTTTCAACTGGGCGATGGACCCGGCGTGAAACACCTCTCCCACCAGGCCCATGCCCTTGCGGCATTCTATAGTTTCTTGCTTCACCGCGGCAATCCCCGCGCTCTCCTGCCCCCGGTGCTGGAGGGAGAAAAGCCCGTAATAGACCAGGGACGCCACATCCTGCTCCGGATCAGTACAGAACACCCCAAAGACCCCGCAGGCGTCCCGCGGCTTATCCTCTTCCGCGTCCCAGGGCATCAGGGCTCCCGGCGGATGCGCTGTAAAATTTCGCTGTAGGCTTCCGCTACCTTCCCCAAGTCCCGGCGGAACCGGTCCTTATCGAGTTTCTCGCCGGTTTCAGCGTCCCAAAAACGGCAGGTATCCGGGGAGATTTCATCCGCCAGGACCAGCCGCGGGGAGGGCCTTTCCGCGCCTTCCGCGGGGATGGTCATGCCGAATTCCAATTTGCAGTCGATCAGCCGGACCCCCCGGTGGAGGAAAAAGTCTGAAAGAATAGCAACAACCTTCCAGCTCAGTCCCTTGATCGCCTCGATCTCCGCAAAGGTTGCGGCCCCGATAGCCGCCGCGTGGTATTCATTGATCAGCGGGTCCCCCAGGGCGTCGTCCTTATAGGAAAGCTCAAACACCCGCGTTTTAAGAGGCGTTCCCTCCGCCAGGCCCAGCCGTTTTGCCATGGAGCCGGCGGCGGTGTTCCGCAGTATCACCTCCAGGGGTATGATCCGTACCTTCCGGCAGAGCATCTCCCGTTCGGAAAGGCGGGCCACAAAATGGGTGGGAATGCCCGCTTCTTCCAGCAACGTGAAGAGCCCCGAGGCGATCTGGTTGTTCATGATCCCCTTATCCGCGATTTGGCCCTTTTTTTCCCCATTGAACGCGGTGGCGTCGTCCTTGTAATGGATGATTACCAGGGATTCCCCATCGCTCCCCGGTTCCGCGAGGGCATAGACCTTTTTGGCCTTGCCCTCATACAGCAGCGCGCCGGGTTTGATACCCCCCGGATCGATTTGTTCCATAAACGTTTTTTCCTGCTTCCCTAGAGTTTGTCCGGGCTTTGATCTTCCCGGATAAAATCAGCCTGCATCAGCCGGCGGTATTCGGCAAGCTGGGTTCTGAGGGGTTCATACTTGAGGGAGAGTATCTGCAAGGCCAGGTACGCGGCATTGGCGGCGTTGTCCACCCCGACGGTGGCTACCGGAATGGGCTTGGGCATCTGGACTATGGACAGCAAGGCGTCCATCCCCCCAAGAGCGCCGCTGCTGATGGGAACCCCGATCACGGGGATCAGGGTCTTACTGGCGATGACGCCGGGCAGATGGGCCGACAGGCCGGCCCCGGCAATGATGATCTCTATCCCCCGGCATTCAAACTCCTTAACGGTCTGGTCCAGCAGTTCCGGCGAGCGGTGGGCGGAAATAATATGGGCCGTAAAATCCACGCCGAATTCCCGCAGGGCGTCCGCGGCTTTTTTCATTACCCCCCGGTCCGATGCGGACCCGTATACTATCGCGGCTTTCATAACCCTACTATACCGCAAAAAACGCGGCGTTACCAGCGTTTGCGGGGGCGGCGGCCCCCCGCGCCCCCCGCCGGGGGGCCGAAAGGCCCCCCAAGCCCCCCGGTCAGCGGTCCCGGCGCTTGTGGTACTCCAGGTAATCCCGGCGGGTAACTATCCCCTGGAGCTTGCCGTCCGTTACAATGGGCAGATGGCCGATGTGGTGCCGGTAAAAGAGCCGCTCTATTTCCCGCATGGTGCTCAATTCGCCGGCGCAGACGGCTGGTTTGGACATATAGGCGCTTACCGGGGCCTTCATGCAGCCGGCTTTCCGGCCCTTCATCAACTCCCGCAGGCCCACATAGCCGCTTACCCGGCCCTGGGCGTTCACCACGGGGACCCCGGTTAAATCAACCTTTTCCAAAAACAGGGAGGCGTCCATAAGGCTCATGGATTCGGCGATCCTATGGACGTTCCGGCTCATAATATCCTTGGCCCGGGTTGCCGGAAGGAGCGATTTTTCCAGGTGGGCGAAAAATTCTTCTTTAAAGAGCGGCCCCTCCTGATTGGACAGCTTGGCCGCCGCCGCAAGCTGGTGGCCGCCGCCGCCGTATTTTTGCAGGAGGCTGTGCAGATCGATCTTGGCTTTCTGGCTTCGGGCGATGAGCAGCACTATGCGGCTTTTGGGGATGAAAAAGACCGCGAAATAGGCGTCAGGGTTCTCAATGTCCATGATCTTTTCCACCACCGCCGCAAGGCCCGGTATGTTTTCGCCGATCTCCAGATAGCTCCCTAGGATCACATGCCCCTGTATGCTGTGGGTTTCCATAACCAGGAGGAGCTGGCTCAAGATGAGTATCTGATCGTCCTCTTTGATGGTTTCCAGGAAGGATTTTACCAGTTTCAGGGAAGCGCCCCTGTCCCGCAGATAGGCGGCCACTTCATAATCATAGCGGCGGACGTTCTCGTAGGTAAGCCGCCCGGTGTCCGCGTAAATGCCCGCCAGGGCTATGGTCGCTTCCTCAGGCTGCAAGGGTATGCCCCGCTCCATGGCCATTCTTCCCAGCAGGGTGGTGTTCGCCCCGTAATCCCCCCCCTCCACCTGGGCGCCGAGTATATCGCAGTTTTCGATCCGGTGGTGATCAAAGATACGTATCCCCGGGGCGGCGTTCTTGATATGGCCGAAATACTCGCTTACCCGCCGGGCAATGCAGGTGTCCACAATGATGATGTTGTCAATCCGTTCCCCCGCAAGGTCCTTGGGGTACAAAAAATTGAAATATTGGGAATAGAGGTTATACAGATGCTGCGCCGCCGGGTGAATAAGCCCGCTCCGTACCAGGCGGTAATCCGGGAAGAGCTTTTTAACCAGAATCAGGGAGCCAAGACAATCTAAATCCATATTGGTATGGCCAAAGGCGATATTCATGGTCATCCATACCCCAGGCGGCCTTATCGAGCCGGCCCCGGCGGCGCGCTTGCGCCGGGGATAACGCGGGAACCCAAGGGTTCCCGGGAAGGGCGGCCGGGGCCTCCTTACAACAAGGTTCCCCCGATCATACTATGGGATACCGGGTTTGTATAGGGGCGCGCTCCGGGAAAAATAGACGCCAAGCGCATACATTCCGCTTGACGGATATGCCGCCCGGCGGTACAATTGCAGTAACTATGAACTATCTGGATGCCCGGCATACCACTAATAGTTACCCCCCCCCCCCCCAGCGGGCGGGCGCCCGTCTTTCCGCTTATGGTAACAAAACATCCGGCGGCAGGGCGCGGGCCCGCGGGCAATCCGCGCTTAGTTTCCCCGCCATCAACTATACCCGCGCTGTCAACTACCCCCCCTGTTTCACGAGCGGATACCACCACGCGTCATGGGCGCGTGTTTAGTATATGCTGTTCCGGACGGAATAGTATGAAAATCTTTTTTATTAAGGAGTTCTTTTATGCGTAAAAGATACTGTGTTGGCTTAACCGGCCTTATCCTGTTAGTCAGTCTGTTCACGGCTGGCTGCCCCCAGCCTGTCAGCGACAATCCCTCCGGGACCCCTAACGGCAGCCCCTCCTGGCCTTCGGTCGAAGAGATCAACAAGTCGGCGTCATCGCGGTACGAAACCGTGCCGTATAGCAACGAAAACCCCCCGGAGGGCGTTATTCCCAATCTGATATACTCCGCTTACGATGACTCCAATTATTATTACCTCTTTTTGCTCGGCCATATAAAAAACGTGCCCCTGGCGTACCGGCAGGCAATATGGTACAATGGGACAACGCCTATTACTATAGGTTATTCAAGCGCGGACGTCACTGAAGAATCAATAACCAAGTCTGTCGAACAAGCCGAGGAGCACAGCGTTACCGACACTATGAGTCATACTTGGGGGGTTACGGTGGATACAGAATACAGCGTGGGCGTACTTGGAGGCAGTATCGGACTGAGCGCGGGGGGCGAATACGGCCGGGAAGAAATGAACAGCCGCTCATTCTCAAGCACCCTTGAGACGGCCCAATCAAAATCGAGCGAAACAAGCGATGAAATGAGCGTTACCATCGGGGACCATGATGAACCGGCGGGATTATACCGTTACTCCCTATTCACCACCACCGATGTCTATTATGTGGTGATAACGGACCGTGAAAAAAATGTTAAGCAAGCGTACACCGCGCTCTGCGCGCGGGGGCTGACCTATTGGGGGATCGACTACGAATCCGATACGGCCGGTTCTTTCGGTAAAACGGGTACCGGGGAATTACTGGAAATCCCGGATGGCACCTCCTTAGAACTTCCGACACCCGAGAGTAACGACATTCAGCCGATCCCGGACCAGAAGGCCGCTACGCCTACAGCGGACAAGGCAGACGGGACTTACCCTTCAGAAATAACGGTAACGCTTAGCACCACGACAAAAGACGCGGTTATCTATTACACCACTAACGGCACTATGCCCAGCGTAAAGGATAGTATCCGCTACGAGAACCCCATTAAGATAAACCAGAAAGAAACGACGCTGAAAGCCATTGCCGTGTCTGCTCAACTGGAGAACAGCGAGGTAATGACCCGGACCTATACCCTTACCGATATAAAGCTTCAAACGGAATGGCTGGTTGAAATAAAGGGCTCGCATAACGACCATGAGATAGACGACGACGACGATTATTACTTTGAAAATCTATCTATCAGCAACCATGCCACTGGTTTTGAAAACTTTGAAAAAGAAAAACTGAAGGCTAAGGGATTCACCATGATTCGGATAACCGGCAGGTTTGACGCGCGTCCCATTGATAATTGTTGGATATATATTACAATTATAGGCGGGACCAGCCTCAACGGCCCTGAATGGTACAAAAGGGAAGTAGACGGCGATTATAGCGGGTGGGATTATTGGAACATTGGGCCAAAAGATATATCAATCGATGCGTTTACCCCGGAATTTGTGCTTAAGTTTAGCGCCAGCGGAGCAAGTTCGGACCGGTGGATGCTTGGCGAAAGATCGGTAAAATTCACCGCGATAAACCCCCTAAACCCCTAAAAGGCTGAAGACCCGGCGCGGTCCGCGCTCAAAAGCCGCTGGCATTTGAGCGCGGACCGCGGGTTTGGGCAGGCCCGCCTCCTGCTATCCCCATCCGCGCGGATAACAGGAGGCCAAAGGCGGTATTCATAAAGCCTTCACCGGGAATGCTTTGCGGCCTCCGGCCCGCCCCGGGAAAGGGCGGCCGGGGGCACTCCTTGCAGGGCCAGCGCATATAAACTTTTGGGCGCATTTTTGCTCCGCAAAAACCGCGCTTTCCGCTTCAATCGCTTGCGCGGGACGGGGGCGCCGCCCCCGGAACCCCCGCTGGGAGGCCGA
>JAITHL010000235.1 GCA_031279975.1 Treponema sp.
TCGTTGGTTCTGCCTTTGACCGGATGGACGTCAACGATTTTATTCGCTATCTCGTCCACCGTAAACAAAAGCTGACACCCCGTGCCGCAATAACAGCACGTTGTTTGAACTTCTTTTAAAGTTGCCATAATGGCCTCCTATAAAAATTATTTTTGTAAGTTACAATACTGTTAATAAAGGGAGCCTCTAAAAACTTGTTTGCGGAGGTTCCCGTGGGTTTCCCGCCCTCAGCGCGGACTAAGGTCCGACAGACTAAGGTCCGGCGGACTAAGGTCCGGCAGACTTTAGTCCCGAGAAACACGCATTTTAAGCGGCGCCCTAAAATCAAAAACGCAAGCCCTCCCATGATCCATCAAAGAATGACAGGTTATGAAACGCCTCTTTTGCCACGGCTTCGGCCAAAAGCCTGGCTTGGGCTCCGTCCGCGCCAAAGATAATCAGGCGGGTGTTGTGATCCTCCACCGGAAGGCGGCCGTCGTTTTTTGCCTCAAGGATAACGCCCTGATCTTTACCGGCTTGCAGTCCGCTTGCCGGAATGTTACGCGCCCCTGGCGGGCTGCCGGCCTGAAACTCCCCGGCGTCCCGGGCGTCGATAAACACCGCGGTTTTGTCCTGTTCCATAACGTAACGCGCTCCCGCCGCTTCAATCCGCATAAGGCCGCCCAGCGCCCGCCAAACAGGGACGCCTAGGGCAACGCTGATTAACTTGACGCTAATCAACGTTGCCCTCTGCATTTGCTCATTTCATTACGCAAATGCGGGTAAGATACACTGATTAAATCCTCGATTGGATTTAATCAGTGTTTCCCTAACTGGTAGCGTTTCACCTTGGTATACCCCGCGCCGAGCAGCTCCGCGGACAGCCGTACCGCTTTGCCGCAGTAGGGGCCGTTACAGTAGATCACCAGCGGCGCGTCCTTGTTCTCCCCAACAACGCGCCCCACTTCAGCCACATCGGACACATAGAGGGCCTTTGACACCCCGGGCTTGGCCGCCAGGTTCACCGCCCCGGGAATATGGCTAACCGCGAACTCCATAAAAGGCCGGGCGTCGAACACCACGGCGCTGTTTCGCTCCAAAATATCTTGCAGTTCAGCGGTGGAGATTTCAGGCGTCAGCGCCGCGTCCGCCGGCAGAAGGGCGTGAAAAATGTCCGGCGCGGCATCCTGAGCGGCGCGGTCAGTATCAGCGCTCTTACACGAAACGCCTATGGCGCTCACTGTTAAGAGCGTGAAAATAACAATAACCCCATGGTTCTTCATCATTACCTCCCTTGTTCTTCCTATAAAGTTTTCAGCCGTCAATTTCCTGTATCATAACCAGCGCCTGTCCATACTAATGGCGCTATCCGCGTTATGCGGCGTACCGGCAGCCGCTCCGCTGTCAACAACTTAAAGGGGGGCCGGGGGGCCTTTCGGCCCCTCAACGGGGGCGTTACAGGGGCAGCGCCCCCGTTGAGGGGGTAGGGCGCAACGAAAGTTGTTGGCAGTGGCAGCCGCTCCCCCCTCATTCATTGCGGCGCAGCGCCTCGTAGCCGCCCTCCCCCGGCAGCCAGAGCGCCTCCCACTCCGCGTTCATGCCGCGCAGCAGCTTGATAAGGCGCTCCGGCTCTTCGGCGTCCACTTCGGCGGCATAGCCGCAGGAGGAACTGAGCTTCCGGGGCGCGGGAATGAGGGCGCAGAAAAACCCGCGTTCCTTGCCCGCCGCCTCCAAAAGCAGCGCCGCATGAACCGAATAGAACGTAACGAGCAGCCGCACCCTAGCCTTCTTCCACGTTCACGCGCCAGAGGCCGTCCGCTTCCGCCGTCTGCGCTGAACGGCCCCGCTCCGCAAGGAACTGGGCAACATTGTCCCGGGCCGCCGCTGAAGAAACCTCCACGCAAAACGCGGCGTTCCCATATACGGCAAGCGCCTTTTTGGTCAAAAGGACCGGCTCCGGGCAGGAAAGGCCCCGGGCGTCCACTATGTTTTCGCCCTTCATGCCGCCGCTCCCTTTTGCCCGCTGTTTAGGAGCCCGATGCCGGTAAGGACCGCAAGCCCTATGACGCAGGCAATCTGTCCGTTAAGCGGAACGCCCGCGGGAGACGCGGCAAGGCCGAAGTTGTGGCTTATCGCCGCGCCCGCAAGCAGGCCGAGGACGCAGATTGCGCCGTCCGCGCTGCCTTCGCCGGCCATAATGGTCTGCCGCAGCGGACAGCCCCCAAGCAGGGTCGAGCCGTAACCGGCCAGCGCCATGCCTAAAAAGTTCCACAGAAAATCACTGTGGGCTATGGGCTGGCCGCTAAAACCGGCGTTGAACTTGCCAATCCCAAGGTTTGCCCCAAGCGCCGCGGCGAAGACCGCCGCGTAAACGAGCAGCATGGACGGGTTTTTTATGAGGATGAGATCGCGGAAGCCGCCGGCCATACACATACGGCTTACCTGGGCAAGACCGCCGATAACCAGGCCCGCGGCCAGCGCCGCAAGCGCGGGGGCCCGCATAGACCCGGGGCCGGATTCGCTCAAACGAATGAAGGCCGGTTTAATGAGCGTAAAGGCGAGCAGGGCGAGGGCCAGGGCGGGCATCACGAAGCCGGAAGCAACGCTCTGCTGGTACGAGCGGCCCAGCGAAAACCCCTTTTTCAGCATAAGAGCGCCAAGGGCTATGCCCGCGGCAAAACCGGCAAGGCCGCCCAGGGCGTTCAGGTCGCCCCCCGCAAGCCGGAGTATCATCCGCAAGGGGCAGCCGAGGAACACAAGCGCGCCTATCATCACAAAGAGGGAGATAAAAAAGCGCAAAAGGGGCGAGGAGCCTCCCGATGGCTTAAACTCCCGCCGCGCAAGGGAAAGCAGGAAGGCCCCCAGAATAAAGCCCAGGATTTCAGGCCGTATGTATTGCACTGGCTCCGCGCTGTGCAGCCCCAGCGCGCCCGCGGTGTCCCGGAGGAAGCAGGCGACGCACACCCCCATGTTGGCCGGATTCCCCAGGACGGTAAGCCCCGCGGCAAGCAGCCCCACAACGCCGCCTGAAACAGCAAGCAGCGCTATCCATTTTTTGTTTACCATAGTAACTCCTTATGTATTTGGTTTTGAAAGCAAACGCCCCGGGGCGCGGCGACAGCGGGCGGAATGTCTGATAAAAGCAGGAACTTAAAGGCGGTTAGCGCGGACGCCGGTTGGACGAACTGGAAGGGATTTTTTTTCTGGCACTTCTTTTCAGCAGCAAACCCGGCTGCTCTTAGGGCAGTCACGGCCACCCCGCGACACGCTGGAACTCCCGGCGCTCTTTATATAGGGATACATACTTCATAGTCCCTATTGTAAGGCCGGTTTGCGGGAATGTCAAGCGGATTTTTTGGTTTCCCAAGCCTTGCGGCGGGGGGACCGGGGGGCGGGCAATCCGGCGTTGCCGGATTGCCCCGGAGTTTTGGGCGTTGCCCAAAACTCCCTAATGGTTCCGCTGCGCGGAACCACCCCGGCGGGGGCGTTGCGGGGGTAGAACCCCCGCAGAGGGGGTAGGGCGCTGCCGCGCAGCGCCCGTAGGGGGAGACTTCCCCCTCCCCCGGCGGCTTGCATTTTCCGCAAAACGGCGTTACCGTCTTCTTAGCCGTCCCGCGAGGGGCCGGTACGGCGGGTATAGGGGGCTGCTCCCCCGAAGCAAGGAGGGCTTATGGGCGGAACGAAACTTACGCCGGTTATTTATCTGGATAACAAAAAATGCGTTAATTGCCACGCCTGTATTTCAGCGTGCCCGGTAAAATACTGCATGGACGGAACCGGCGAAGCCATCCTGATCAACCACGATCTCTGCATCGGCTGCGGCAGCTGCATCCATGTGTGCAAACGGGGCGCCCGGAAGGTCATTGACGACGGGGAAGCCTTTTTCAAGGCCCTGGAACGGAAGGAAAAAATAGCGGCCATTGTCGCCCCGGCGGTTGCGTCTAATTTTCCAGACCGCTACCTGCACCTGAACGGCTATCTTAAATCCCTCGGGGTCGAAGCGGTTTTTGACGTGAGCTTCGGCGCGGAGCTTACGGTGTATTCCTATGCGCAATACCTCAAGGAAAAGAATCCCCGCCTGATCATCGCCCAGCCCTGCCCCGCCATTGTTACCTTTTTGGAACTCTTTCACCCCCGGCTGCTGGGCGCGCTTGCCCCGGCGGACAGCCCCATGCTTCATACCATAAAGATGATCCGGGAGTTTTACCCCCAGTACCGCGGCTGCCGCGTACTGGCGGTTTCCCCGTGCATTGCCAAACGGCGGGAATTCGACGAAACCGGCATAGGGGATTTCAACGTTACCTTTATCACCCTGAAGGAGCATTTTGAAAAAAACCGTATTGATCTGGCTTCCTATAGGCCCCTGCCCTATGACAACCCTCCGGCGGAACGGGCGGTTGCCTTTCCCATGCCCGGCGGCTTGCTGCGCACCCTGAGCCGGTATATACCCGGCATCTGGGATCAGACCCGGAAGATCGAAGGGGTGGATCAGATATATAACTACTTGACGGAACTGGATGCGTCCCTGGCCAAGGGCGGCCGGCAGTCGGCAAGCCTGGTGGATTGCTTGAACTGCGATAGGGGCTGCAACGGCGGCCCCGGGACCAGCCAGTTCCACGCCCCCATGAACGAGATTGAGTACGCCATCCATGAGCGGGTTGAACAGGCGGAGCGGCAGTATGCCCAGCGATCCCCCAAAAAAACCTTTCAAAAGTTGAATCTTCTGATCAAGGGGTATTGGAAAGCCGGCCTCTACAACCGGGCCTACCAGGACCGCTCAGGGGGGTATACGATCAAGGAGCCCACGGAGGCGGAGTATTGGGAGATTTATAAGACCATTGGTAAGTTCACGGTTGATGATATCTACGATTGCAACGCCTGCGGCTATGGGTCTTGCCGGAAAATGGCCAAGGCTATTTATAATAAATTGAATGTCCCCAAGAACTGCCTGCACTATAACCTCATACTCCTGAACAAACAGGATACCCTTGCGATGCTTAACCAGGAGATGAAGCTCCGGGTGGACCGTTCCCTGGCGGTTATCGACAGCATGAACCGCCTGATCGAAATGGTCAGCGCCAAGATGTCCCGGCAGTCCGAATCGGTAGACCATTCCTCCCAGGCCATAGAATCCATGATCGCCTCGATTCACAGCACCTCCGAGGTTTCCCAGAAGAAGCGGGATACGGTGCGGGAGCTGGTGGAAATTGCCGGAAAGGGGCAGAACTCCATGCGGGAAACCATTCAATCCGTTGAGGAGATAGCGAAATCCGTAGACGGCATTGCCGCGACCATAAAGCTGATAGGGGGCATCGCCGCGAATACCAACCTGCTCTCCATGAACGCGGCGATTGAGGCGGCCCACGCGGGGGACGCGGGGGCGGGTTTTTCCGTGGTGGCCGGGGAAATACGCCGGCTTTCCGAGGATACCCGGACCAATTCCCGGAACATCGCCGCCACCCTGTCCAGCATTATCGCGGGAATCCGGATAAGCTCCAGCCGTTCCAGCCAAACGGATAACCTCATCGGCGCTATCAGCCGTGAAATACGCGGCTTTGCGGATACCATGGAGGACCTTATCAATACCTTCGCCTCCCTGGCTTCAGGCAGCTCGGAAATTACCGCCGCCTTGGAGAACTTGAAGAGCCTTTCCGCGGATATGCAGGCGGGCTACAAAGAAATGCTGGATATGATCCACAGCCTCAGGCAGGTTATGGAAGAATTGTCGCGGCTTGCCCTTCAAATCACGGCGGATTAGGACGCAGGGGCCGGGGCGCTGTCAACTGAGGCGGGGGGTCTGGGGGGCCTTTCGGCCTCCCAGCGGGGGTTCGGGGGCGGCGCCCCCGTCCCGGGTAAGCGATAAGTTATATGCGCTGGCCCCCCGGCGGGGGGCCGGGGGCGTTGCGGGGTTTCCCTTAATGCGGAGGACGGCGTGACCGGACATGACGCTATAACCGATTTGCTGCGCCAGGAAGAAGCCGAGCGTACCCGGGTGATGCTGAACGCCACGCCCCTGGCCTGCACCTTTTGGGATGAGAACGCGAAGCTCCTGGACTGTAACCAGGAGGCCCTAAGCCTCTTCGGGGTTTCCTCTAAGGAAGAATTTATCCGCCGGTTTTATGAGTTTTCCCCCGCCCCGCTGTCTGTGGCGGAGTATCTGCGGGAAGCCCTGCGGTCCGGGCGGACCGTCTTTGAATGGACCCACCGTACCGCCGGGGGGGACCTGCTGCCCGCTGAGGTAATACTCGTGCGGGTCGCCTGGCGGGACGGGTTCCGGGTGGTGGGGTATACCCGTGACTTGCGGAAGATCAAAGCCACCGAAGCGCGTATGCAAGAGGCCCATGATAGAAGCCGGGAACTGGAGGTGCAAAAACGGGCCGCCCAAGCCGCGTCGGAGGCGAAGAGCAAGTTCCTGGCGTCCATGAGCCATGAGATACGGACCCCCATGAACGCCATTATCGGCATGATCGATCTCATGCGTACCGATAATCTTGATGAAACCCAGATGAGTTTTCTTACGGATATTAAAAAGATGTCCCATGCCCTGTTGCAGATCATCAACGATATTCTGGATTTTTCTAAAATTGAGGTGGGTAAACTGGATTTAGTACCAGTGCATTTTAGTTTGTTCGAACTCTATGAAAATATCTGTTCCGTCAGCCGTTTTGCCACCGGTTCCAAGGACCTGGAGTTCCGGCATAGCTTTGATCCCCGTATGCCGGCGGTCGTGTACGGGGACGATATACGGATACGGCAGGTGATAACCAACCTGGTGAATAACGCGGTGAAGTATACCAAAGAGGGGTATGTTGACTTTGCCATCCGGCGGCTGGACGCCGGGGGGGAAGATTCCTTTGCCATCGTGGTTAAGGATACTGGGATCGGGATAAAAGAGGAAGATTTTCCCAAACTCTTCGGTTCTTTCCAGCAGCTTGACAGCGCGGCAAACCACGGCATTGCGGGAAGCGGCCTGGGCTTGGCGATCACCAAACAACTGGTCAGCATGATGCGGGGCCGTATCAGCTTTCAGAGCGTGTACGGCGAAGGTTCTGAGTTTACGGTCCGCCTCCCCCTTGTTCCCGGGGACCCCGGCAAGGTGGAGCGGCGGGAGCTGAAGTCCCGGGTCCTGGTTTCCCCGGATGTCCGGGTGCTGGTGGTGGATGATAATTATATCAACCTCAAGGTGGCCCTGGCGTTCCTGGCCCTCCACAACATTCACGGGGAGCCCGCGGAAAATGGCGCCGAAGCCCTTGAAAAGATACGGCGGAAGCCCTACGATCTCGTCTTTATGGATCACATGATGCCTGAAATGGACGGGGTTGAAACGGTTAAGCGTATCCGCCGTTTGGAACAGCCCTGGGCCGCGGCTATGCCTATCATAGCCCTCTCGGCCAACGCGGTTTCCGGCGCGAAGGAAACCTTTCTTGCCGCGGGGATGAATGATTTTATCTCCAAACCAATTGACGCGGGGGAATTGAACCGCAAGCTGGTCCGGTGGCTCCCGGCGGATAAGATAGCCGGTGTCGCGGACCCGGCGGCGGGAAAGCCCGCGCCGGCGGACCAGGATTTGGTTATCAACCGGGCCCTGGGCATAGGGCGTATGGGAGGGGACGCGGTTCTCTATGAACAGTTGGTAAAGACCTTTCAGGAAGATCACCGCGAGGATGCCGTAAAAATACAGGAGGCCCTGGACCGGGGGGATCATGATTCGGCCCTGCGGATAGCCCATACCCTTAAAAGCGCCGCCGCTTTTATCGGCGCGCTCCGTTTGCAGGCCCTTGCCGGGGCGCTTGAAAAGGCCCTGCGGGAAAACCGCCCCGCCGCCGGCATGAAGCTCTTGCCGGAATTGGGCGGGGAATTCCGCTCCCTCTTGCAAGCCCTGAACGGCGGCGGCGGGCATGCGGGCCGCTCTCCCCAAACGCCGGCGGCGGGGGCTATACCGCGGCAAGACCGGGACGGATCAGGCCCGGCGGAAAACCGGAAGCGGGCCCTCGGCCTGCTTGAAACCCTCATCCCCCTCTTGCGGTCCGGCAATACCCGCAGCTTGGAGTACCTGCCGGATATCGAAGCCCTCTTGGGGGAGGCCGGGGAAGGGGAATCTTCAAGCTCCCTGGAAAAACAGCTGGAGGATTTTGAGTTTCAACATGCCCTGGAAACGGCTATGGCCATGCAAGGGCGCTTATTAGCGGAAGCCGTTGAATGACCTTGGATAGCATTGCTTCTGTTGCCAGCGCGGTTTTGCCGGACTATGGCGGCGGGGATAATAGACGTGTTCCAAAACCCGGTTGGTTTCGGAACACGTCCCGCGGTTTCTCAGGCTAAAGCCTGCGGACTAAAGTCCGATGAAACCGCGTTTTTAAGCGGAAACTGTTCTGAAACTGAAGTTTCAAAACAGCTCTAATATAGAAGGAAGATTGGGCATGGGGAAGGAAGAGGTCTATACGATCCTCATTATTGACGATGAAAAAGCCAATCTTATGGTGCTCAATAAGATGCTTTCCTCCGAATATACCGTGTTGACCGCGAAATCCGGCTCCGAAGGGCTCTCCCGGATAGAGGCTGAAAAACCGGACCTCATCCTGTTGGATATTATCATGCCCGATATGAACGGTTTTGAGATTCTTAAACGCTTAAAAGAGCGGAACGAGACCGGGCGTATCCCGGTCATCATTATAACCGGCCTTGATAATGAGGAGGATGAGGAAAAGGGGCTGCTCCTCGGCGCGGTGGATTATATCATCAAGCCCTTTAAAAACGCCATTGTCATGGCCCGGGTAAAAACCCATATCCAGATGGTCCGCCAGTTTAAGATGATAGAACGGCTCGGCCTGGAAGACCCCCTGACGGGCATTCCCAACCGGCGCTGTTTTCAAGACCGGCTCGGCTTAGAGTGGCGGCGGGCCTTCCGGGAACGCAAGCCCCTCTCATTTTTAATGATAGACGTGGATACCTTTAAACAGTACAACGATACCTACGGCCATCCCCAGGGGGACAGCCTGCTCTGCGCCATCGCAAAGCTCTTTACCGCCGCGGCCCGGCGCCCGGGGGACCTGGCCGCCCGGCTTGGGGGGGAGGAATTCGGCGTGCTTTTGCCGGAAACCGGCTTGCGGTACGCCCTGGAGATTGCGGAGCGTATCCGAAGGGCGGTGGAAACAGCCCGGATACCCGCCCCTGACGGGAATACCATGACCGGCGCCACGGTCAGTATCGGGGCGGTTTCCTGTATTCCAGACCGGGACGCCGCCATGGACGGCTTCATCGCCCAAGCCGACGGGTATCTCTATGCCGCCAAGGAACAGGGCCGGAACCGGGTCTGTTTTGGGGGCGCGGAAAGCGCCGGGTAAACCAGCTTGGCAGCGCGGCCGCCGGTTGCGCGGATTGCGAACCCAGGGTCCGGCGCGAAGCGCCGCAAACTCCTAGGGAAACGCTGATTAAATCAAGTTTTTAAAAATAGCCCGCGGATTGCGCTGATTACCGGTAACAAAATCTGTGAAAATCAGTGCTAATCCGCGTTAATCCGCGGGCTCTTTTGATAATGCCGA
>JAITHL010000247.1 GCA_031279975.1 Treponema sp.
TCAGCGTTACCCTCTGCATTTGCTCATTTCATTACGCAAATGCGGGTAAGATACACTGATTAAATCCTCGATTGGATTTAATCAGTGTTTCCTTAGGGAGTTTTGGGCAGCGCCCAAAACTCCAGGCCGAGTAGAGTTTTGCCTTTGGCAAAACTCCGAAGCTATCCGGCGGCGCCGGATAGCCCGCCCCCCGGCCCCCCCCTTATAAAGCCTTCGGGCGCGGCGCTGATGCGTGGTCACGGCTGCCTGAGCACAAAACGGGGGCGCAGCAGGGTCAGCAGGGTTGGGATTACGGTCAGGCTGACCAGGGCGCTGGTGGCCATGGTTAGGGCGATAAGGAGCCCCAGGTTGCCGAGCATGTTAAACCGGGAGAGCAGCAAAACCGCGAATCCCGCGCCCACCGAAACGGCGTTGATGATAATCGCCTTGCCTGAGGTGGCAAAGGTCCGGCGTAAGAAATCCCCGGTTCCCCCGGAGGCTTGGTATTCCCGTTTGTAGGTATCGAGGTAGTGGATGGTATAATCTATTCCTATCCCCACGGATACGCTGGCCACCATGGAGGTGCCGATGTTCAGTTTTATCCCTGCCAAGCCCATAACCGCGAAGTTGATCAGGATGGAAATGGACAGGGGGGCGATGCCGATACAGCCCGCCGCCAGGGAGCGGTTGGAAAGGGCGATAATGGCAAATACCATGATCAGGGATATGATCACCGAGATAAGCTGGGACTTGACCACCAGGGTATTGAGGGCGAATTCCACCAGGGAGGTCCCGCCGACGGTGGTCCGGACATTGGGGGGGAAATTCGATTGGATATACCCGTCGATTTCCCGCAGGGCCTGGGCGCTGTCGTATTCCCCCAGGGTCCGCAGTTGTATGGTGGAGCGGACCGCGGTGGGTTCCAGGGGATCATTGGCATAGGCGCTGATGTTTCCCGAAAGGAGCGCCAGGTAATTGGAAACCAGGCGCTGGAGTTCCCCTGGGCTTTGTTTCCCGTACTTTGCGGGGTTCCGGGGTATCTCGTAATAGGCGGCGCCCTCATAGTTTACCTGCCGTTTCAGTTCCCCGATCAGCTCCCGCACATCCATGTCCCAGGATTTTCCCCCGGCCTGGTCAAAGAGGGCCAGGAGTTCTTGCTGGGTATAGCTTTTGTCCGGGTCTTGCGGTGCCGGGGCCGCGCGGTCCCTATCCGCGGGCTGTATGCCGCCGGCCCGCCCTTGCTGATTGGGCTGGGCCGCCGCCGCGCCGCCGAATCCAAAACCGGGCGTTCCGTCAGCGCCGCCGGCATTACCGAAGCCAAAACCAGGCGTTCCATCCGCGCCGCCGGCATTACCGAAGCCAAAACCAGGCGTTCCATCCGCGCCGCCGTCATTGCCGAAGCCGAAGCCGGGCGTTCCGTCAGCGCCGCCGTCATTGCCGAAGCCGAAGCCGGGCGTTCCATCAGCGTTGCCGGCATTGCCGAATCCAAAGCCGGGCGTTCCGTCAGTGTTGCCGTCATTGCCGAAGCCAAAACCGGCGCCGCCGGTATCAGCGCCGGACGGTTTGAGCCCATCGGGGCTTTCATCAGCGTTGAACACCTGGTTGATCCGTTTAACCAGGGCGGTAAAGCCCAGGACCTTGCCCGCCTGGGGAACCTTGGCCTCCAGATAGGAGCAGAGATCATCCAGCGCGCCCAGGGCCTCGGGGCGCAGCAGGATTTCGCTGGAATCCGCCTCCGCCACCACATTCACCACCTTGGAGCCGCCGAAGTGTTCCCGGATGAACCGGTCGGACCGGGCGATGTCCGTATCGCTCTTAAAGTATTCCACCATGATATTGTCAATGATCACCTGGGAAAGGCCGTAGAGGGAAAAGAGAATCACGCCGGCGGTAAGGACCATGATGAGCCGGCGCTTCCGGTTTATGCTGATCAGGGCGTCCGCCACGGCGCCGCTGAGGGGATCAAACACGGGGGAACCGGGGGCTTCCAGCCCCCCTTCAACCTGGGCCTCCGCCGCCCCGCCCCGCCCCGGTCTTTGCGGGGATTTCGGCCCCCGTATTATGAGCAGGGAGGGGATCAACGTTACCGCAACCCCAAAGGAGGCCAGAACCCCGAAGCTGGAGAAAAAGCCGAATTCCCGGATCGGCAGCACCATGGTAAAACAGAAGGACCCAAAGCCCGCAAAGGTGGTAAGAGCCGCGAGGAAGACGGGCTTGCCGATCTTCCGCAGCACCGTGAAGATCAGGAGCCGGTGTTCCGCATCGCTTAAGCTCCGGCCCCCCAGCTCGGCGGTATAATGGGTAATCACATGGATGCCGTAGGCGCTTCCCACAGCAATCAGAATAACCGGCAGCACCGTGGATATGATGGACAGCTTAACGCCGAAAAGGGGCATGGCCCCGATGGACCAGACGGCGGCGATAAGCACCGTAAGCAGGGGGAGGGCCACCGCGGCAAGGCGGCGGAAGGAGAAGAAGAGGACCCCCAAAACCACCGCGATAACCAGGGGGACCAGGAGCACCAGGTCCGCGTGGACCGCCTCGTTTATGGTGGCGCTGATCACCGGCAGGCCGGTAACGTATACCTCCGCATGGCCCGCAAACAGGTCCCGGGCCAGGTCCCGGATATACAGGAAGCTGCGGATCACCTCCGGCTTGCCCGCGTCCTCAAAGTCGATGTCCAGGGGGATCAGGATTTGGGTGGCGGTAAAATCATCGGAGACCAGGGTCCGCCGGTACAGGTCCCAGGACAGGACCCGGCGTTTTAACTCGGCGATTTCAGGGCCGGTTCCGGAAAAATCATCCCCCACCAGCTTTTTTACCGCGATAGCCCCCTCCTCGGCGGTAATGTAATCGGCGGTTACCAGGGAGTTGCTCTCCTTGACTATGCTGATCTCCTCAATCCGGCTGATGAATTCCCGCATGAGGTTGAGAAAATCCCCCTCGAAAACAGACCCGTATTTCCGTTCCAGGCCGATTAAAACAAACAGGGAACTCCCGAAGGTTTTATCGATTGACTGGGAAACGTTCAGGGCCGGATCGTCCTTGGGCACAAAACGGAGATTGTTGTTATCCAATTGGACCCGGGGAAGCTGCAGGGCGAAGAAAAGCGTAAGAAGTCCCAGGACTAAAACGATAAGCCAGGGATGTTTAAAAAATCGTTCCATATTGGTACTCTAATCCTAATCGCGGTGAATTGGTATCCTTTAGACCGGGCAGCCCCCCGCGTCCGGCTCATGCCGGTCCAAAGAAGCCGGCATTCCCAAGGTTAAGGAAGCGGGATCAACGCCTTCCCGGATGAAGCCCCGCAGGAGGGTTTGAAAAACGCTCTGCATCTGTTTAAAGATGAGTACCGCCTCCAGGGAATTCTCATTCGCGTCAACCTTTCCCGCGTTCTTCATGATCATGGCAAAGAGGGAAAGCACCGTATGGGAGATAATCACCGGGTTGATTTCAGGATCAAAAACCCCTTCCCTGATGCCCCGCTCTATCATGTCCTTGATCATGCTGAAAATGGCGTAGGAATGGTTGGAAGAGGACTTTCTTTCTTCCAGGGAGATGAACGGATAATCGGGGATCACATAGCGGCGCATCTGGAAGAGCAGGACCAGCTCGACGCTTTTGCCGAAGAGGTCTATGAAACTTGACCAGAGGAGTTTAAACATGTCCAGGGCGGATATATCGGGCCGTACCTGGGACTGGAAATGCTCAATAAACTGCAGGCCCGCCTCATCGCAGATTTCCTGGAACAGTATGTCCCGGTTGGTGAAATACAGATAGATGGTTCCCTTGCTCAATTCGCACTTCTCCGCGATGGCGTGTATCTTTACCTCTTCCACCCCATACTCAAGGATAAGTTCCTTGGCGCAGCCCATGATCAGCGCCCGGCGTTCAGCCTTTTCCCGCTGCTTCCGTTCTATTATCCCCATGGCGTCTCCCATTCCCGATATCCGAAATATACCGCCTTTAGTTAAAAAAACGACCTATGGTCAGTATATTTTTTTACCATCCTTGAATTCTAATGATTGCAAAAAAACGCGGTTTTGTCAAGAAGCCGCGCCGGACCGCGGGCGGCGCGGCGCGGGTCCGTGTTAAAAAAGTTCGCAATATCAGCGGTTTCCTCAAAAAATCAATAAAACTTCTTGAATTCCAGCCTAGGGTCTTCTATAATAAGACGGTCGATAGGGCCTCTGGCGCACAAAGTAGGGGAGCGCGTTTATGAAGCAGATTCTGGTACTTGGTTCCACCGTTATGGATGTGCTGATTTCCCTGCCGCGGCTTCCCCGGCCGGGGGAGTCAGGCAATATTCCCGCTCCGGTCTACCGCCTTGGGGGCTGCGCGTATAACAGTTTTAAGGCCCTCCGGCGCTTGCAAATTCCCGCCCTGCTCTGTTCTCCCGTAGGAACCGGCGTGTTCGGGACCCTGATCCGGGAGGCGCTTGCGGCGGAGGGGCTGCGGCCTTTTGCCGCCCTGGAGGAGGAAACCGGCTGCTGCTACTGCCTTATCGAGGCGGACGGGGAGCGGACCTTTTTATCCCACCATGGGGCGGAGTACCGCTTTTCCCGTTCCTGGATGGAACCCCTAGACCTGGCCCGCTTTGACCGGGTCCTGATCAGCGGCATTGAGGTTGAGGAAGGCTCCGGCGGCGAGCTGGCGGCCTTTGTCCGCAAATATCCCGGACTGGCGCTGCGCTTCAGCCCCGGCCCCCGGATCAACCATATCCCCGCGGACCGCATGGAGCGGCTCCTTGCCCGCCGCGATACCGGCGGCCTGGGGCCTTTTTTACATTTGAATGAAAACGAGGCATGTTGTTTCACCGGCCAAAACCAGGTGGAAGCGGCGGCGGAAGCCCTGGGCGGCATGACGGACAACGCCCTGGTGGTTACCCTGGGGGAGCGGGGCTGTTATTACCGGGAACGGGGCGGGGAAACGCGGGGGTTTATCGCCGGCCTAAGAGCCTGTTCAAATTCTGGAATTTTGGCGTTGCAAACGCCAAAATTCTACCTTGCGGGCTCAAAAAGAACCCGAAAATCGGGATTTTTGCGGTCTATTGGCCGCAAAAATCCACAATTTGAACAGGTTCTAAGGGTCCGCCCGTATAACACGGTTGGGG
>JAITHL010000002.1 GCA_031279975.1 Treponema sp.
AATAGATCTGTTCTGAAACTTCAGTTTCAGAACAGCTTCCGCTTAAAAACGCGGTTTCATAAGGCTTTAGCCTGAGAAACCGCAGGACGTGTTCCGAAACCAACCGGGTTTTGGAACACGTCTAATAGTCAGCGGGGGCGGCAAAATACCCTTGGTTTTGCCGCCCGGCAATGCGCGCCCCGTACTTGGAACCAAGCGCTGGGGAAACAATCCGGCTATGCCGGGAGCAACCCCCCTTCGCCGAGGACCGCTAAGGAATGGCGGGTGATCTCATCGCCGGCCATAATCCGGGGAAGGATGAGATCAAAAACGGTTTGCTTGGAATACATCACGCAGGCCGGGAGGCCCAGTATGGGTATCCGCCGGTCTTCCTGTCGCAGATACGCCGCCATCAGCATCCCGCCGGGCAAGACCGGCGCGCCGTAGGATACGATTGCCGCTCCGGTGTTCTTAATAGCCAGGGGGGTCTTGTCGTCCGGATCAACGCTCATGCCCCCGGTGCAAATGATAAGATTGCAGCCCCGGCCTATCATCTCCAGGCAGCGTTTGGTGATTTCCCGGTGATCGTCGGAAAGTATCGCCGTTTCGGCCAATTCCACGCCATAGTTCCGCAGCTTTTCCCGGATCACCGGGGTAAACCCGTCGGTGATGCGTTTATGGTACACTTCACTGCCGGTAACGATAAGGCCGGCCTGTTTATGGATAAAGGGAAGCACTTCCAGCAGCGGTTTGCCGCCGGAAAGTTCCTGGGCTTTTTGCAAGACCCCTTCCTCAATCACCAGGGGAACAACTTTTACCCCCGCAAGGATATCCCCTTGTTTAACAGCCCTATTCCCCCGCAGGGTGGCAATGATGATTCCCTCCAAACTGTTCAGGGCAATGAGGGCCTCGGAGCGCGCCTTAAAAAGCCCGTCCCGGTCCGCAAAGAGTTCTATCTTTCCTTCCCGAACCTTTCCCGCGCCGATAGCGGGACCCCGGCAAAGCCCGGCCAGGACGGCCGCCGCTTCTTCCTCATGGAGCATCCCCGGCTTCTTCTCCCAAATATAGAGATGTTCCTTCCCGAGGGAAAGGAGGACCGGTATATCCTCTGATTGTACAATATGACCCTTGCGAAACCGCGCCCCCTTGAAGGCTCCAGGAATAATTTGAGTAATGTCATGGCAGAGCACCTGCCCCACCGCGTCTTCAGTTTTGACTAAGGTCATACCGGCTCCTTTGGGCCCGTTCCAGATCCCGGACCGTGTTGATATTGAAAAACAAATCCCCGCCGCCAAATGCCGCGAGGGTTTCGGGGGGGATAGCATAGATGTCAAGCCCTTCCAGGGAAGTAATGATCCGGTATTCCCCCCGCCGCAACGCCGCTTCCATAGGAGCGGCGCACTGTTTATGGTAAAAAGCGTTCATGGGTTCATAACAGCCGTTGCGCGGCGGGGAAGCCTCAAGCGCCGCCGCCGGATCGGATCGGCTAACGCCGGCAACGCAGGCATGGGGCCTCCGCCCGGTAAGAATGCCCTTCATATAGGCAATGTAGTTGTTGCTGATAAAGGGCATGTCGCAGGCTATAACATAGAGGTATTCGCTTGAACAGCGCAGCAGCCCCTGGTAGATACCCGCCAGGGGGCCGCTTCCCAATGCGTCCGGCAGAACGGCGTACCCTTCCACCGGATCATTGGAGGAGATCAAAACTTCCCTAAAGACGCCGCGCAGCTGTTGGATGATACGGTCAAACACTTTTACGCCGAGCAGTTCAATATTTTTCTTGTCATAGCCCAGACGTTTCCCCTTGCCGCCGGCCAAGATCAAGGCGCTCTCGGCAAGGGGAAGCGCGGCGCCGTCGCCGGGTATCCTAATGAGCGGCCCCTTTATAGCGGGTATGGAGCAGCTCATGGGCCTTATGGCTGTTCGGTTTCTCAAGGAAGTCCGCGTAAATCTTGGTTATCGCCGGATTCTCATGGGATTTCCGCTTGGGCAGGGCCCTATCGTGGTCAAAGGTGGCTTGCCGGCGGTTGTTATACGCCTCCGCTTTGTCCGCGTCCACCAGCAGCTTGGGCTGGCCGCCGCCGCTCACGCAGCCTTCAGGACAGGTCATTACCTCCACAAAGTGCAGGTCCAGCGTACCGGCTTGGAGTTTCTCCATCACCGGCTCGATGTTCTTCAGGCTGGTAACCACCCCGACCTTCAAGGTCAAATCCCCGGCTTTAATCTCCGCGGTACGGAACCCCTCGGTTCCCCGCACGGGAAGCACGTCCACATCCGCCAGTTCCTTGCCCGTAACCAGCATATAGCCCGTGCGGATCGCCGCTTCCATAACCCCGCCGGTAACGCCGAAGATAGTCCCCGCGCCGGTATACTCCCCAAGGGGCTGATCAAATTCCTCTTCGGGAAGCTGGCGGAAGTCTATCCCCTGCTTCTTGATCAAATAGGCAAGCTCCCGGGTGGTAATCACCACGTCCACATCCTGGTACCCGCTGTCCCGCATCTCTTCCCGGCTGCACTCAAATTCCTTGCAGGTACAGGGCATGACTGACACGGTAAACACCTTGGCGGGATCAACGCCGTTTATCTGCGCGCCGTAGGTCTTGAACACCGTCCCGGCCATCTGCTGGGGGCTCTTACAGGTAGAAAGATGCCCGGTCAACTCAGGATAATTGTTTTCCATATATTTGACCCATCCGGGACAGCAGGAGGTAAACATGGGCAGCGTCCCGTTTTTCGTAACCCGGGAAACCAGCTCGGTCCCCTCTTCCATGATGGTCAAATCAGCGGTGAAATTGGTGTCGTAGACCTTCTTAAACCCAAGCCGCCTGAAGGCGGCGGCCATTTTTCCCGCGGCCAGGGTGCCTAAAGACAGCCCGAATTCCTCGGCAATGCCTACCCGCACCGCCGGCGCGGCCATTACCATAGTAAACTTCGCCGGGTCTTGCAGCGCGGCGATCACCTCGTCCAGATGGCTCACGTTATACGCGGCAAACAGCGGCTCGGTTAGGGTGTCCGGCAGATTCCGTTCCCGGCGCTTCTGGGCGTACAGCGCGAGGCCGTGATCAAAAACAGAAATATAGGATTTACACTTCTGCACACATTGCCCGCACATGACGCACCGTTCGGGAACCACGGTTTGCGGCTCATGGGGATTCCCCTCAATCGCGTAAGCCGGACACACCTTGGTACATTCTTGACAGCCCGTGCAAATATCTTTATCGATCTGAATAACCGTCATGGTTAGGCCCTCCCCTGCTTTACCGTATCCGCCACCGCTTCCATCGCGTTGGTCGCCCGAATCCGCTTGTCCCGGGCCTCCGCGGCCGCGTCAACCAAGCGCAGCGCCTCATTGGGACAGGCCGCCGCGCACGCGGGCGTATCCCTGCCTATGCAGAGATCGCACTTATTAACATACTTGACTCCGCCCTGCTCTTTGGGAACCCCTTCGCCGCCGAACACCGCCGCGATCTCCGCAACCTCGGCGGCCCCCAGCATGGCGATAGCGCCGAAGGGACAGGCCATCGCGCAGTTTTTGCAGCCGATGCACTTCCTCCGGTTCACCACCACGGCGCCATCCTGACGGAAAATCGCGCCGCTTACGCAGGATTGCAGGCACGGGGCATTCTCGCAGTGATGGCACTGTACCGGCATTGTGCCAAACCCGGTACGGGTGAGGTACAGATTAGGAATAAGCGGCGCTGTAACGGTTCCCACCGTCTTCAGCGCCCCATTTTGATGCGCGGCGAAACAGGCTGCCTCGCAGGCGCGGCAGCCCGTACACTTTTCCAAGTCCGCCATCACAAAATACGATTGCTTTTCATACATTAAAACAGCTCCTTTCGACTCAGCCGGAACTAGCATACTTCCGGCGCCGTCTGTTAACTAGCGTCTGCCCATAAAGCCGGCTGCTTATGGACAGGCATTGCGTTTTCCCAGCCTAAAGTCCGGGAAGACACGTTTTTTAAGAAGTCCGTCCATAACGGGTCCGCATTATAGACAGACACTCATAAGACGAGCCGGACGCAAAACTTCCGTCCCGCCTCCGGCTCGTCTTAAAGCGCCTTTTCCAGTATCTTTCTAAACGCCTCCGGCCCAACGCGCTCGATCAGTTTCCCCAGACGCTCGCCCTTAGCGGCGTTATGGGCAAAAAAATCCACCCCCGCCTCAAGGACGTTGAGCGCGTCTTCCCTTGCGGCGAGGGCCGGCAGCAGGGGTTTACCCACCCTGGTTTCATGGCCGAAACAGCCGCCGAAATACAGTACATACCCCTCATCCGCCCCGCGTATGCCAATGTCGTTCGCCTCTATCCGGGCGCAGTTGTTTTTACAGCCGGTTACGGCGATCTTTAATTTCGCGGGAAGCTCGCGGCCAAAGTATTTTTGGTGGATTTCCCGCGCAAGGCCGCTGGTCTCTATTTTGCCGAATTTACAAACCGCCGATCCCAGACAGGCCGCCACGGTCCGCGCCCGGGGCCCGCCGATAAAGGTTTTGATATCCGCCTCTTCCAATACCCGTTGAACGGACGCCACCTTTTCAGCGGGAATAAAGGGAATTTCGATCTGCTGGCGGGTCGTAAGATGAATTTGCCCGGCCCCGTATGTTTCAGCGATTGCTACCGCGCTCCTTACATAGGCGGCGCTCAGGGTGCCGCCGGACGAACAGAGCCGCAAGGAAAACATAGCTTCCTGGACTTGCTGAAAAAAACCCTTACTTTTTAACGCGGCGGCGTTACTTTCCATGGTGTTGCCCTCCAATAGGATTGGTTTTATCCGCGCTAGGCTTGGCTGCCAAGGCGTCTGCTCCGCGATACGCCCTGGCGGAACAGCCGCCCATAAAAAACGCGGGTCCTGTCAAATACGCAGCAAGCCTAAACTACCCGCCGCGGCCCTTCGTTTTTCTTCTATGGGGACCTCCGCGACTACCCGCTTGTCTTCCCCGTGACGGCACGCCGCGACGCAGGCGGGTATGGGAAAGCCCTTGCGGGCGCAGGCCCCGCACTTGGACGCTTCGATGAGCAGGTCCCCTTGAATATAAGCCGCCGCGTCAAAGGCGCAGGATACGGCGCAGGCGTCTTGAACGCACCCCCCGCACCGTATCAGAATATGCTCCGCCGCCGTTTCCACTCTGTCTGCCATACCGCGCTCCTGTTAATCTGGAAGTGTTGCCCCGCGGGGGGGCCGCGTACCCCCGGGTACGCCCCCTACGGGCGCTGCGCGGCAGCGCCCTACCCCCGCCGGGGGGCCGAAAGGCCCCCGGTCCCCCCAGGGCCAGCGCATATAATTTTTTGGGCGCTTTTTCCGCTTCAATCGCTTGCGCGGGACGGGGGCGCCGCCCCCGGAACCCCCGCTGGGAGGCCGAAAGGCCCCCCAGCCCCCCCATAAAAAGTTTATATGCGCTGGCCCTGCCGGTCCCCCCGCAAGTTATTGACAGCGGGTTATTGCCCCTGGCAGAGCGCCGCGTTTTTGCGTTTCTCCGCCAAGCTGACGCTGATAGCATCCCCAGTTACCAGTTCCAAGGCTTCGGTAATGCAGACCTTCACACAGGAAGGAGAATCCGCGACACCCGCGCAGAGATCGCACTTGTTGGCGATTTTCTTTACCGATCCGTCGGCCTGCACTTCCGCGGTCTCCACGATTTCCACCGCGCCGAATGGACAGGCGATCACGCAGTTCTTACAGCCGATGCACTTCTTCGCGTTGACGACCACCGCGTTGCCCTCAACCGTGATCGCGTTGGAAGTACAGGCGGCCTTACAGGCGGGATTCTCGCAATGCTTGCACTGAACCGGCGTACTGAGACGGGCGGTCTTGACCATGAAAAGCCTGGGGTTAAACTGGTACCCGTCCGGGTCTATCTCAAAGATACGCTTGCCCTCATGGGCAACCACGCAGCTTATCAGGCAGGTTCTGCATCCGATACACCGGGCAGGGTTTGATTTTACAAAATAGTTCATGCCGCGGCCTCCTTTTGCCCGTTTTCCCCGGCCGCCGGTTCCCGCATCCGCTTGGCAAGGGTCTGGGGATCATGCATGGAATCCCAGCCCTTCAAATTGATTGATTTATCTGTTGACATATCCGCTCCATCCTGTTAAAAGACTATTCGCCTAGTATACCATGCGCCCAAAGAGGGGGTCAAGAAAAATATTTTACTTAAAAAGGGCCGGAGGTTGGGCGGATCAGGGCTGGGATACGCGCGCTGTCAACAGCTTAAGGGGGAACCGGGGGGCCTCTGGCCCCGCATGGGGGGTAGCGGAGAACCCGGAGGGTTCGGAGTGAGGGGGGCTGCCCCCCGCTAATCTCTTAAGTTGTTGACTGTGGGGCCTTTCGCCCCCCGGGGTACGCAGCTTCCCACTTATGGTTGCGGTGAAACCGCGCTTTCCCGCCCTTATTTTTTTGGTTTCAAGGACAGCCAGTAGAACGCGCCCACCAGCCCCGCGCCGCCAACGATGTTCCCCAGGGTTACGGGGATCAAATTCTTGGTGAAGAGGGTCAGCCAGTTAAGGTTCTCCAATTGTTCAGGCAAAACATGGGATGCATCGGCCCAGACCGCGTTGGCCTTTGCCCAAATGCCCGCCGGAATATAGTACATATTGGCCACCGAGTGCTCGAAGCCGGAGGTTATAAAAAGACCGATGATGAAAAAACAGGCCAGCAGTTTCCCCGTAACATCCTTCGCGGCATACGAGACCCATACCGCCAGGCAGACGAGCCAGTTGCACATGATCCCCAGAAAGAAGGCGGAGTGAAAGGGAAGGCTTGTTTTATACGCCGCGATCTTGATGGTCTGCCCGCCCAGCACGTTGCCGCCGCTGTTAAAGAGGCCCGACTGGTTCATCATATAGGCAATAAACAGGCTGCCGATAAAGTTGCCAATATACACGGTGATCCAATTGGAAAGCAGTTTGCCCGCCGTGAGTTTCCGGTCCAAAAGGCCCACCATAATGAGGGTGTTGCCGGTAAAAAGCTCCCCGCCGGCCACTACAACCAGCATAAGCCCGGTCCCGAATACCGCTCCCGCCAATACCTTCCCCAACCCGTAGGTATCTGGATTGTTAAAAAGATTGCAGGCGGCCATATTGGACCCTTCTGAAGCAAAGGCAATAAACGCGCCCGCCAAAAAAGCCAATATGAGCTGGCCCTGTTTGCCCCGCTGTACCTTGGCTACCCCTACGTCGCTGGTATATTCCAGAATCTGCGCCGGCGTTCTTGCTTCCATGACACACGCCTCCTTTCTGTTACTTGGTTTATTTCAGGGATTTACCCATTGAAGAACAGCGTAACACTCCGGGTGAGTATTTGTCAAATATTATTTTTTACCAGGGCGAAATAAATTACGGCAAAATGGCGCCTGCGGCCCGGCTGGGAACCGCTGATTAATTCGCGCCTGGTTATAATAGACGTGTTCCAAAACCCGGTTGGTTTCGGAACACATCCTGCGGTTTCTCAGGCTAAAGCCTGCGGACTAAAGTCCGGTGAAACCGCGTTTTTAAGCGGAAGCTGTTCTGAAACTG
>JAITHL010000003.1 GCA_031279975.1 Treponema sp.
ACACTGATTAAATCCAATCGAGGATTTAATCAGTGTATCTTACCCGCATTTGCGTAATGAAATGAGCAAATGCAGAGGGTAACGCTGATTAGCGTCAAGTTAATCAGCGTTACCCTAGATTTTACCCGCTATGAGGTAACTGTAGTATTGGCTGTTTGAAAAAATAATATGATCCACCAATTGAATACCAAGAATATCCGCCGCGCTTTTTAAGCGCTTCGTAATTTCATCATCCTCCTGGGAAGGCTGGACCTGCCCGGAGGGATGATTATGGGCCACGCAGACCGCGCTTGCCCGATCCAGCAGGGGATCCGCAAAAACCTCCCGGGGATGTATGATAGTACGGTTTACCAGCCCAATGGTTACCACCCGCACCGCGAGAATCTCATGGGCCCCGTTAAGCGAAAGGCAAATAAACCGCTCCTGCCTTCGATCCGCATAATGACGAATCGTATTGAAAATATCCTGGGGATTCTTAATCCGGGTACCGGCAACGCCCCATTTCCGCCTCCCGAATTCCAGCATGGCCACAATGGCGAACGCCTTAGACTCCCCTAGTCCGGCTATCACGGATAAGTCTTTTACCGAGGGAATGGCGGGTTCCTGTTCAAGTTTATTGAGCAGTTCCTCCTCTAGGATACCGCTATTTTTTCCGCTGACCCTGGCGTTAAGCAGTATGGAAAGGAGTTCCTGGTCCGACAGGGCCGTGGGGCCCGCCTCGAGAAGCCGGTCCCGGGGCCGTCCGGCGGCCCCTATTCCTCTGGGAAGCGGAAACGCGGGGGCTTGGCAATCCTGTTTGGCGGCTTCCACCGGATTAATACAAGAATAGACATACTCGATCATATCCCCCGCTATGGTTATAACGGGGCGTTCCGCTTTAATGGAACGAGAAAAATATCGAGCGCCGGGAAAAAAGGGCCGATAGGGGGGTATGCGCTGTTTTCTCTTCCCGTTGCTGCTAACCGCCTTCAGTATGGCGGCCTTTTTTTCCTGTACCACCAAATCCACTTCCCCCGCCTTGGACCGGAATACCCCGGACAAGGAAGGCGCTGAGACGCCGGTCTTGCAGGGGGCGGAAGGGCCCGCTGAAAAAGCCGTGGGAGAAACCGTTGAAGAGCCGGTTTTGCCGGTGGACGCGGAGGGGCGCGGGGAGCCGCCGGCCCTCATTGCCGCCGGTGAGCCGGACCCAGCGCAAGGCCCGGAGGTTGCTGAAATTTCAGCGCCCCCCGCAGCCGGGACCGAGCCGCAACCGGCGGGGGAAACCCTTGAAACGCCGGTAGACGCTCTTGCCGGAGAGCCGCCCCAGGAACCGGCGGCGGAAAACGCCGAAACCCCGGGATTGCCGGAGATGGAAGGGGACGGCAAGCAGCGCGTCCCAATCAATACATCCCGGCTGCCAAAAATTGCCCGGACTCCAAAACGGGCAAACCCCGCCGATCTAACTAAACCCGCTAAACTTCCCCAAATAACCCGGCGGGCTGTCAAACCAGCGGAAACTCCGGCAAAAAATCCACCCGAAGCCCCGGCGGAGCGGGCCGGGGAACAGCCAGGGGAAATCCAGGATACGCCGAAGAAGGCCCGGACCGAAGCCCCGGCGGAGCGGGCCGGGGAACAGCCAGGGGAAGTCCAGGATACGCCGGAGGAGACCCGTATCGAAGCCCCGATAGAAACAGCGGCGATACCCCCCCCTGAGGAAGCGCCTGAGGAACCGCCATTTTTTATACCCGAAGCGATATTAGGCGTAGGCCGGATACCCTTTTCCGCCCTGGCCTCGTTCCTGCTCAATAGCAACCCCCAGGCGGACAGTACCTTTATTGAAACCCTGGCGCTTATCTACGCCGAAGAAGCGGCCCTGGAAGGGGTTAACCACGACATCGCCTTTGCCCAGATGTGTTTGGAGACCGGGTTTTTACGCTTCGGCGGCCTGGTTACCCCTGATATGAATAATTTTTGCGGGCTCGGCGCCATAGGCGACAACCAGCGGGGAGAGTACTTCCCCAGCCCCCGCATCGGGGTCCGGGCCCATATTCAACATCTCAAAGCCTACGCCACCAACGCGCCGCTGGAACAGGAACTGGTTGATCCCCGGTATCGCTGGGTACGGTACGGCTCCGCCCCCACCATCGCGGGTTTGGCCGGTACCTGGGCGGTGGATACAACCTATGCGGAAAAAATCAAACGTATACTCCGCCGGTTGTATACCTATTCCGCCGGTTCCCGGCCCTTAAACCAGGAAGCCCCGGAAGGAACGGCCCGGACGCGGCCAAGGGAAATCCCCGGCGCCGCAAGCAAGACTTCCCCCAGCGCGGCGGGAAAGGCGCCCCCAAGGCGGTGATGAGCAGCTTGACGCCGGACCCCGCGGGCGCCGCGCCGTTGGCCGGCGGGGTCTTTCATTAGGGAAGCGCCGGTTAATTCGGCATTATCAAAGGGGGCCACGGATTGCGAACCTTCGGTTCGACACTGATTTTCACGGATTAGAGGGGTTTTGTTACTGGAAACCCGCGTTAATCCGCGGACCGTGTTTAAAAACCGGTTTAATCAGCGGTTCCCTAGGGAATATCCGGCGGACAAGAGGCCATGCCCTTCGGCCCTTCAATAGGCTCAACGGACACGGGACCGGCCCGGGCGTTGGCCCGCCGAAGCGTCCGGCTTACCATTCGCGGGGGCTGAAGCCTTCGGGGGGCCGAACCAGGGCTACCGCTTCCCCGGATAACTCCAGCGCAAAGAACCCCGCTTGATACGCCTGCTCCGCGGTTCGCGGAGACAATACGCCCCCGACTAAGGCCCCGGTCGGTTTTTTCCCCCGCGTTTCCCCCGGCGGATATTTCCTGATGAGTTCCATTCGCTTTTCATGACGGCCTATATCCTCCGGGATGGCCTCCCGCTTTACTTCCACGGCCATGGCCCATTCGGTATCGGAAAGCAGTATGCCTATCCCGGATATAGCGCGGTTGTTCTCATCATAAGGGGGAATCCGGCGGTAGGCCCGCTTGATATTACTTAATCCGGCCCAGCGATACAGGTGTGGGCAATTGCTCCCCCGGAGCCGGGAAAGGCGGGTAACAGAGGTTACATTAGACGTGTTCCAAAACCCGGTTGGTTTCGGAACACGTCCTGCGGTTTCTCAGGCTAAAGCCTGCGGACTAAAGTCCGGTGAAACCGCGTTTTTAAGCGGAAGCTGTTCTGAAACTGAA
>JAITHL010000069.1 GCA_031279975.1 Treponema sp.
GCATATAAACTTTTGGGCGCATTTTTGCTCCGCAAAAACCGCGCTTTCCGCTTCAATCGCTTGCGCGGGACGGGGGCGCCGCCCCCGGAACCCCCGCTGGGAGGCCGAAAGGCCCCCCATACCCCCCATAAAAAATTTATATGCCCTGGCCCTGGCCCTCCTTGCATAAGCGGTTTCAATGATCATAGTATGGGATATACCCCGTTGATAGGGGCGTTAAGCAGGGCCTGTGCGCCATGTATGCTAACTCTTTATGTTGTAAAGAATTACGATTTAAGCCCTGAAAAATGCGTGTAAGCTAATTCTTTATGTTATAAGGAATGAGAAATTATGGCGCACAGGCCCTGGGGCGTTAAGCGGGCCGCGAGGTATGGGGCCGCGTAACCGGGCCGGCGCGGGCCCTTCCCCAACCGCGGGTTATGAGGAGGGCGGCCTATGGCAAAAGCCTTGTTTTTAGATATTGACGGGACCTTGATTTTGTGGGACAAGGGGCCTTTTGCCGAAGATATCGCGGCAATAACAGAGGCCCGGAAACGGGGGTACTATGTATTCCTGTGCACCGGGCGTTCCCTGGGCAATATTCCACGGGCCTTTCTGGACGCCCCGTATATCGACGGCATGATATGCGGCTGCGGCGCGCAGGTAATCTTGGGGGGGAATACCATCTATCAAACCTGGATACCGGAGGATGTCCTGGCGCTGGTATGCGGCTTCTATTTGGGGGGTGAAAAATGGTGCGTCTTTGAGGGGGAAAAGCGCCTGTATACGGTCAACTCCTATGAACCCTTCCGTTTTGCCGTGGAAGCCCAAAAAATTACCGGCAAAAATGATTTTTCCCAGCGTTATGCTGACGAGCGGGTGGCAAAAGTAACCATACAGGGGGCCGCGAGCGGCGAGGAGCGGGACCTGCTGTGCCGGAACTTAACCCTCAACCCCTTTCCCGATTACTTTGAGGGGGTTATCAAGGGGGAGAGCAAGTCCCGGGGGATGGAAGCGCTGCTGCGGGCCGCCGGAATAGACCGGCGGGATACCATAGCCATCGGGGACAGCCTCAATGATATGGATATGATTCAGTATGCGGGCCTGGGCGTCGCCATGGGGAATGCCTGCGGCGAACTAAAGCGGGCCGCCCAAGCGGTAACATTGGACTGCGGGCAGGGGGGCGTAGGCTACGCGATACGGAACTGGGCGTAGCGGGGGAGGGGAAGGGCCGCGCCAATATTCCGGTTGATAAATAGCATAAAACGCGCCAGTATAGGGGAATGAAATTTTCAAATCTCAATGCTGAAGTTTTTAGAGACGCCCTTTATTTAGGAAAATTAAAATAATAATTAGACGTGTTCCAAAACCCGGTCGGTTTCGGAACACGTCCCGCGGTTTCTCAGGCTAAAGCCTGCGGACTAAAGTCCGATGAAACCGCGTTTTTAAGCGGAAGCTGTTCTGAAACTGAAGTTTCAGAACAGCTCTATTATTGGCGAATACTCAGCCCTCCGGCTGCTTCCCCGCGATCTTCGCCCAGGTATCCCGCAGGCCGACGGTCTTGTTGAACGCCAGGGCGCCGTCCCTGTCCCGGACAAAGTAGCCCAGCCGCTCAAACTGATAGGGCTGTTCCAGGGCGGCGTTGGCCAGGGACGGCTCCCCCCAGGCGCCGGATAGTATTTCCAGGGAATGGGGGTTAAGGTTGGCAATAAAGTCCTTGCCATCGGGGGCTTCCATGGGGCGGTCAACCGCAAAAAGATACTCGTAGAGCCGCGCTTCCAGGGGAACCGCGTGGGCCGCGGAGACCCAGTGGATGGTGCTCCGCACCTTCATATTTGCCGGAGCGTTGCCCCCCTTGGTGGCCGGATCATAGACGCCCCGCGCCGCAACGATACGGCCAGTATGGGGGTCCCGGTCAAACCCCGTGCAGGTGATGATGTAGCCGTACCGGAGGCGCGCCGCGTTGCCCGGATAGAGGCGGTAGTATTTCGGCGGCGGCGTTTCGGCAAAGTCCTCAGCCTCGATCCACAGTTCACGGGAAAAAGGAAGCTCACGGGTTCCCGCGGCGGCGTCTTCCGGGTTATTCACCGCCTCCAGTATCTCAACCGCCCCGTCTTCCCAGTTTTCGATGATGAGCTTGAGGGGCCGGAGTACCGCCATAACCCGGAGGGCCCGTTTATTCAGGTCCTGCCGCAGGCAGTATTCCAAAAAGGCGATATCCACCGTGCTGTCGTTTTTGGCTATCCCGATCTGGGAAATGAAACTCCGGATAGCCTCGGGGGTATAGCCCCGCCGGCGCAACCCCGCGATGGTGGGCATACGGGGATCATCCCAGCCTGAGACATGCCCTTCTTGCACCAAGCGGAGGAGCCAGCGCTTGCTCAACACCGTGCGGGTCATATTGAGCCGGGCAAACTCGATCTGCCGGGAGGGAAAAACCTCCGCTTCCCGGATAAACCACTCATACAGGGGCCGGTGTATCTCGTATTCCAGGGAACAGAGGGAATGGGTGATCCCCTCTTTGGCGTCCGAAAGGGGATGCTGAAAATCATACATGGGATAGATGCGCCAGCGGTTCCCGGCGCGGTAGTGGTTTTCCCGGCGGATACGGTACATCACCGGGTCCCGCATGACGAGATTCGGATGGGCCATATCGATCTTGGCCCGCAGGGTCCGCGAGCCGTCGGGGAATTCCCCGGCCCGCATACGGCCAAAGAGGTCCAGGTTTTCCGCCACGGAACGGTCCCGCCAGGGGCTGTTCCGTCCCGGGGGGGTGATAGACGCCCCCTTATCCGCCCCGGCGGTTCCCCGGTATTCGCTGATCTCCCGTTCGCTTAGATCATCCACATAGGCATTGCCCTTCTGGATGATCTTGACCGCCAGATCGTAGAGGTATTCATAGTAATCAGAGGCGTAATACTCCCGGTCTTCCCAGTCATAGCCCATCCAGCGCAGGTCTTGCTTGATGGCCTCCACATAGGAATAGTCTTCCTTTTCCGGGTTTGTGTCGTCAAAGCGGAGGTTGCATTTCCCGCCGAATTGTTCCGCCATGGAAAAATCAATGAAGCTGGCCTTGCAGTGCCCGATATGAAGCCAGCCGTTCGGCTCCGGGGGGAAGCGGGTATGGACGCGGGTAAAACGCCCGCTCTGGAGGTCCGCTCTGATGCAATCGCTGATAAAATCGCCGGTGGTTTTCATGGTAGCTCCTTATGCGGGACCGCCCTTCCCGGACGGCGTCCGCGCGGGGCGCTGGTTATTGGTTCCAGTCCCGGAGGCCGGATTAAAAGTTGCTGAGATAGCACATGCCGATGAACAGGAGGGAGCGAAACCACTGGCGCGAAACGTCCTCCGGGGGCAGGCCGGCCAAGAACGGCCGTATCTGGCCGCCGTACCACCAGAAGAGCCCCATTTGGGTATCGATCCGCAGGGCGTATTCAATAAAATCCTCCTTCCGGCTTTGGGCGCCGAAAAAGAGATAGGCCAGTTCTTCCAGCATGGCGCCGAATTCCAGCAAGGCCGACCGGTACCGCTCCTGTTCGATCAGACGGATAAAACCCGCAATCCGGTTTTGCAAAAGGTCCTTCCGGCGCTCCTCGGCCTTTTCCACCCAGGTCTTCTGGATTAACAGGTCCAGGTTGTTCTGAAAATGGCCCAAGAACCGCTCCAACTCCTTGTCCCCTTGATGCGCGGCCAGCGCTTTTTGATAATCCGATCCGATTCCCAGGGCTTCCGCAAAGGCAAGGGCCGCTTCCCCTGAAGGTTCCCGCCCCTGGGGGAATATATGCTCCGCCGCCCGCTGGTATTCAAGGGGAAGCGCATGGTATCCGGGGGGAACGCGGCACATGCTCCTACCATGCTAAGAAAAATCAAAATAGTCAAGTATAGCGGCTGTCCGTAAAGCAACCGGCTTTATGGACAGACCCTAGTTACCGCGGCGCTGATGAGCGGTACTATACCGCGTGGCGGGAAACCCCGCGCTTTGGCATCATTCCGCCTATTCCGGTTTCAGTTTCCTTATGCTATGATACAAGGAAGTCCGCCGCGAAACCCGGTTTGTTTTGCGCGGCCCCGCGCGGTCCCGCCCTAGGATTGGCGGAACGCGCGTTTTTAAACGGCTGTTATCTGGAAACCGCGATTTCTTGATAACTCTCATAAAAAAAGTTTTAAAAACTGAAGTTTTTAAAAAACCCGTATATACGGATGCCGTATATACCGGATAGTGGAGAAAACCCTATGAAATACAGCGCCCTAACGGCTAAGGTGAAGCGCCGGCTGCTGGAATTCTCAGCGGAACTTGAGGAGGAATTGACCGGCAACATCCTCCCCTTTTGGATTGCCCGCGCCCAGGACCGGAACGCGGGGGGATTTTACGGTATTCTGAAAAATGATAATTCCGGCGACCCCAAGGAACCCCGCCCGGTGCTGGCGGCGGTCTGCCATCTGTGGACCTACAGCGCCGCGGCCCGGCTCTTCAAGCGGAACGACTACCTGGAAGCCGCGGATTACGCCTATGCCTGCCTTGTCCGCCAGTACCCAGACCCCCTCTACGGCGGGTTTTACTGGTCCGTGGGGGCGGACGGCAAACCCATAATCACCCGGAAACAGACCGGCGCTCAGGCATTGGGGGTTTCCGCCCTGGCGGAATACGCCGCGGCCCTGCATGAACTGCGCCCGGATGCGGCCCCCCAGGACGTGGCCGCCATGCCGGGGGAGGACAAGGCGGCTCCGGGCCCCGGCGGGGAGGCCCTCTATGAAGCGGGCTTGCAGCGGGATAGTACCGGCCCCGGGAGCGTCCTGCGCCGGGCGCTCAGGCTCTTCGGCCTGCTGGAACTGAACAGCCGGGATACGGTATACGGCGGCTATTTTGAGGCCTGCGACCGGAATTGGGGCCCCGCTTCGGAAACACGGCTTGCCGAAGGGGACATCGACTGCGATAAATCCATGCAGACCAATCTTGCCATAGTCGACGCCGTGATCTCCCTGCGCCGGGCGCTTAGGCTGATCCATCCTGAAAACCAGCCCCTCCAAAACCGCGTTGGGGAAGCGCTGGAAGCCCAGCTCCGCGTTATTACGGAGAAAATTGTGGGAAAAGATGGCCATCTGGACCTCTATTTTATCCGGGATTGGACGGTGATGACCGGTATCGTCTCCTTCGGGCATGATATTGAAGCGAGCTGGCTCCTCTCCAGCGCGGCCGCTGAACTGCATACCCCGGCCCTGCGGGAAACGGTTCAGGCCGCGGCCCTCCGCCTGGCTGAAACCGTTCTAGCCGAGGGGTTCGACCGGGAAAGCCGGCCCAATCTCCCAAACGCGCCGGGAACAGAAGCCCTGGGAGCCCTGGACTTTGAGATACGCCGCCGGGCCGGGGCCGCGGGAGAGGCCCGGGACCGGACCAGGGTTTGGTGGTGCCAGGCCGAATCCCTGGCGGGGTTCTTTAACGCCTGGGAGCTTACGGGGGAAGAAAAGTACCTCAACGCGGTTCTGGAACAATGGCAGTGGATCAGGGCCTTTCAGCGGGACGCCAAAGGGGGCGATTGGTTCTGGGCCGTGTCTCCCCAGGGGGAAGCCCGGCTTGATCTGCCCAAGGGGGGGAACGGCAAGACCTCCTACCATAACGGGCGGGCCTGCATGGAACTATTCAAACGGATAACCCGGAACGCCGCGGCGGGTTCCAGCCTCCACGGGGGCATTGCCTTTGATGAGCGGCTCGCCTTCCTCACCGCGGCGCATATCGCCCTGGTTAAACGGCAAAACCTGCTCCACGATACGGGGTTTCCCGGCGCTATGCCGGGCGGCCTGGTGAACCGCTACCGGTATCCGGCCCTTACCCTTGAACACATCCCCCTTTCCTGGCGTTATGATCTTGACCAGGAGACCAATCCCGCCCTGCTGGAACGGATGGGCCTTGCGGCGGTTGATATTGCCGGGGGGCTTATGCTGAAAAAGACCTGCCGCCTGGTTGTGCAGCTTGAGGGAAGCGACGGGAAGTGCTTTTTTGCCGCCGCCGAAAGCCCCACCGGGATCGACCGGTTTACCTTCCCGGACTATCCCCTGATGGCGGCCCCAGCGGTAGAGCGGCGGAGCCCCAACCTGCGGCTGACCCAGCATGAGGACGGGTGGATTTACGGTATTTTCGCGTCCCGCAAGTTCCTCCGCACCCGGGACCTGAAACGCTGGGAAGGGCTGCCTGATTTTAAGCCCCCCTTTCCTGGGAACCGGCATATAACCCTGCATCCGGCCTTGGTGGAGGGCAAATACCTCTTCTATACCTATCCCCAGGACCCTTCGGCGGGCAACGGCTCCCAGCCCCGTATTGGTATGGTCTTCGCGGCTTCGGCGGAGGCCGGCTCGTTTACGGAAGAAACGGCGCTGGCGCTTCCGGGCAATTCCACCCTGTACTATACCGCCGCCGCCGCGCCGGTTAAAACCGCCCAGGGATGGCTCCACATACTGCCGGCGAGGCGGACTAGCCACGGCATAGCGGGACGGGGAAGCGCGGGGCTTGCCCTCCTCTTGACTTCCCTGGAGGACCCCCGGCAAATCACCGCCGCGCCGGGAACCCTGCTCCCCTTGGGGGAAGAACCGGAAAGCGCCCGTCCGGTTTTCGGCTGCGGCCTTATCGCCGGCGAGGAGGGAAAACTTTTCATATATTACCGTACCGCCCATACCCGCATTGAGGTGGCCGAATCCTCGGTAGACCGTATGCTGGATTGCTGTTTGAATTCCCCGCCGGACGCCTTGAACGCCCAGGATGCCTTCAACCGCAGGCTTGCCCTCATCCGGCAGAATCAGATAGCCGACGCCCGGTGAGGCTGTTCCGCTAGGCCGGGAACAGCCCCCCCTTGAAAATTCGCGTCTTTGCGGGCCGCGCCCGCAAGGGCGGGAAACCGCAAGGGAACTGTGTTCACCCAGGTTTAAACAACGGGGCTATCCATGAAGAAACGCATACCCTTGCCGCCGCCTATTTTAGCGCGTTCAAATTTGTTTAGCGATTCCTTGCGTGGCGGCATCATTCCAGGGGGTGAAGCAACGGGGATAACAGCGTTTATGCTTGCCGGTTCAGCTAAAATTGTTACAATACCGCTTTATTCCGCCAGGTCCAGCGGCGCTGTTTCCCTGTCCCGCCTCTTTCGCGCTTCAGATTTGATCCGGCCTATCAATTCATATTTTTCATAATTATCCGAGCTGATAATTATTCTATAATCGGGCAGAATAAAAACTATTTCATTAAAATCACGTTCAAAATCTTTATAGAGCGCTTCAATTATCCAATCATTCCTTTTGCCCGTATATTTTTCTCCATATTTCGGGGGGCCGAGCTACCTTTGCAACACCCTTGCCAGGGTCATCGGTCCCACTGTCAACAACTTAAGAAATGAGGAAAGGGGAAGTCGCGTACCCCTGGGGGTACGGCCCCTACGGGCGCGCTTCGTTGCGCCCTACCCCCAACGGGGCTTCCAAAGCCGCCCCGCGGCTTTGACTTGAGAGTTTGCGCGGAGCGCAAACTCTCTCTACCCAGGAGTTTTGCCTCCGGTAAAACTCCTATGTTTTATGTCAAGAGGCCTGTAACAAGGACTCCCATCCCGCCAATTTGTAGCGATAAAACTTCTTCGCCGGATAGCGCCGCAACGCCCCCGCCGGGGTGGTTCCGCGCAGCGGAACCATTAGGGAGTTTTGGGCAACGCCCAAAACTCCAGGCCGAGTGGAGTTTTGCCTTTGGCAAAACTCCGAGGCAATCCGGCGCCGCCGGATTGCCCGCCCCCCGCCCCCCCTTAAGTTGTTGAAAGCGGGAAGACTCGCTCCCCGCTTTCTATTGCTGCGGGTTGTTTACTATATCGGTTGGCAAACAAGGCTTTGCGCAAGCCTCCTGCAACTATTGATGGTAATGTTCCGCTCCCAGTATGCGTTTAACCGATCCGGCGGCCCGGTCAAATTCGGTCATCAACACGTCATCGGAAATGCTTTCCAGGGTTTTCTTATACTCCCCGTCAAGGGTTTGCTGGCTGAGTTCCCTGAGCAGGCGGTCAATAGCGTCCGCCTTTTGGGACTCCAGGGCAAGGATCAGTTCCCCCAGGAGGGCTGCAACACCGGGGGACGGCGCCGCGGCCCTCTGCCCGCCGGAAGGCGCTTCCCCCAGGGCGGCGCGGATGTTCCGGGCCAGTTCCGCCAGGCATTGGGCAAAGGCGGGGAGCTTTTCGCCCACGGTCCATAAGTCGGCCCGCTTCCCGGCTTCCTCTAGCAGGGCCGCCTCAGACGAAACCGCCGCCGCGCCGATGGAGGCCGCCGCGCTCTTGAGCGCGTGAACCTGGGTGATAAAACCGGGCAGCCCTTCAGCCCCCGGTGGGGCGCGCAACAGGGGAAGCCGTTCCTCCGCGTCCTTGGAAAACAGGGCCAGCACCTGCCGGTAGCCGGTTTCGGTCCCGCCGGTCATGATCAGACCCCGCCGCGTATCCAGGCCGGGAATGTTTAACGGGGCATCCGGGCCGCCGGCGGCGGTTGGGGCCGCCACAGGCCCCGCGGTATCCGGGCCGCCGCGTTGGGGAAGGGCCGCCTCGCCGGGGCGGCCATGGGGGAGCGGCCTCACGGGGCGGGCCGCTTTCCCCGCCGCTTCCCGCTTTTCCGGGGGAATCCACTTCTCCATGATCCCATGCAACTTGGCAAGCTCGATGGGCTTGGACAGATAATCGTTAAAACCCTTTTCCAAAAACAGCTCCTTCATCCCCGCAATGGCGTTGGCCGTAAGGGCGATAATGCGCGCCGGCGGTCTTTGCCCCGGACTGTCCGCTTCCCAGGAACGGATAGCCGCGGCGGCCTCAATGCCGTCCATGCCGGGCATCATGTGATCCATGAAGACCATATCGTACCCATGGCGCTGGATCAGGCGGACCGCCTCGGCGCCGCTGAGACAGGTATCCACCTGGGCCTGGTAGGGGGCCAGCAGCCCCTCCGCCACCTTGAGGTTGGTGGCAATGTCGTCCACGATAAGCAGCCGGGCCCGGGGGGCGGTAAAGCGGACCTGGGCCTTTTCCCGGCGGCTTCCGCAGTCCCGGCCGTTGAGGATGTTGGCCAGGGGAACCGCGTAGGCGGGCATGGGGATACTTGCCAGGTTCCCCGCGGCCAGGGCGTCCCCCAGGCCGGAGAACATGACGGGCCGGGTGTTCAGGCCCTTCGCGGCAATGCGGGCGGCGGCTTCCTCGCAGGCCGCTGGATCGGCAAAGGCATAGGGGAAACGGCCGCTTTCCAGCTGGGCAAAAAAGTCCTCCGGGCTTACGGCGGCGCTGACCGGGACTCCCATTTTTTGCAAGGCCCCGCCTATGGATTCGGCGTACCGCCGCCGCCGGTCATAGAGCAGGACCCCCTTTTCCTGGGGGTTTTCCACCAGGGCCACCGCTTCGCCCCGGAAATACCCCTGGGGTATGACGGCGGTGAACACCGAGCCCTTGCCGTATTCGCTTTGCGCCATAACATCCCCGTCCATGGCCCGGCAGAGGCTCCGGGTAATGGCCAGCCCCAGGCCCGATCCCTCGATGTTCCGGTTCTTTTCCAGGTCCATGCGGACAAAGTTGCCGAAAAGCCTTGACAGGTCTTCAGGCTTTATGCCTATCCCGGAGTCGGCAACCTCTATATACAGGACCAGGCTGTATTCTTCCCCGGCGCGTATGTCCTGGTAATCGGCGTTCACCGTGAGGGCGATAAAACCCCGCTGGGTGTATTTGGCCGCGTTGGACAGGAGGTTCAGGAGTATCTGCCGTATCCGGGCCTCGTCACCATAGAGCCGGAGCGGAATGGCCGGGTCTACCGTAACCATAAAAAGAACGGGCTTTTCAGCGATCCGCACCCGGGCCACGTTGATCACGCCGTTCAAGAGGGCGGAAAGTTCATAGGGCGCGGGGGTAATCTGGAGATTCCCCGCCTCGATCTTGGAAAAGTCCAGTATATCGTTGACGAGGGACAGGAGGTTGAGCCCCGCCTGTTTAATCCCGCCCACATACTCCGCCATCTTGGCCGGGCTCTCCGCTTGGAGGGCCAGTTCCCCCATGCCGATAATGGCGTTCATGGGCGTGCGGATTTCATGGCTCATCCGGGCCAAAAAGGAGGATTTGGCCTTGCTTTCCTCATCCGAGCGCATACGGGCGGCGTTCAAACGGAGCAGCGCCAGGCCCAGGGCAAGGGCCAAGGCGCCGCCCAGGACGGCGAGCACCGCGGCGGCGTAAAAGAGGTCCCGGTAAAAGGTCCGGTAGGGGGTAACAAGCCCCACATACCAGCCGTTTGAGAGGGGGCTGAAGAAGGCCAGGGCCTTGCCGCCGCCGCTGTCTTGTATCTGTTTTTCCAAAACCGCTTCCCCGGTCCGCAGCATCCGGGACAGTTCATGGTAGTATTCCCCAAGGGTGTCAAGCTGCCGCCCCCGGAACGCCTCCTGGGGATGGGCCACTACCGTCATGTTCTGGCTGACTATCATCCCATAGCCGCCTTCGCTCAGGCTGAGGTCCTGGACATACTCATTCAGCCGGGCGATGTTCATATCCACCGCCAGGACCCCCTCGATCTTCCCTTCGGCGTTATCAATATACCGGGCGGCGGAGACGATCAGGTTCCCGGTCCGCAGGTCGGTATAGGGGGCGGTGTAGGCGGTTGAACCGCCGCTCCGTATCCCCGCCTGGTACCAGGGCCGGCGCTGGAAAATATAGGGCTCCTCCGGATTCAAGCTGATGCCGTCGATAAATTCCCCCCGGATATAGCCGTAAACCCCGTATAATTCCAAAACCCCTTCCCGCTTCCGCATCCAGGCGGTGGTATCGGCCAGGTATTCCAGCAGTTCCCGCTGGCTTGCCCCGGCGCCGATACGGTCCTGGATCGCGTGGTAGGTATTGAGCAGGCTTATCTCAGCCTCGGCAAAGGCGGCGCGGATATAGGCTTCCGCGGCGGCAAGGGACCGGTTTGAGCTTTCAAGAAGCCGGTTCCATACGATATTCTGCACAAACAGGTAGCCCGTGAGGACCATAACGCCGAAGGCGGCGAACACAAAAAAAAGCTGGAGGGCGTTTTTGCGGTCCCCCGCCGCCCGGGCAAGGGCCTTCCAGGTTCGCCGGCACGTCATGGGGCGAGCGTATCCACCGTGCGGTAATACCAGTGTATGCCCTGGAGTATCTCCGCGTCCGACATCCGGCTTCCCGGAGCGCCGGTCCTGCCGCCCCCGCTGATTTCCAGGACCCCCTCAAATACGTCAAAGGCCCCGGATCGCAGGCGTTCCTGTTCCGCCCCGATGATTCTGGCGGAACCGGAAGCGGCGAGCGCTTCCGAAAGGGGCGTAATGCCCACCATGCCGTCATCGAGGGAGCCCATATAGGGCGCGGCGGTAAAGGTTCCGTCCAGAACGCTCCGCGCCAGGGCCGTATAGTACACCCCCCAGTTCCAGACCACCGAGGTAAGCACGGCCTTGGGCGCGTCCTGATGCATGTCCGAGTTGTACCCTATGCCCCAAACCCCGGCTTCCTGGGCTTCTATCTGGGGCAGGGGGGTATCGCAATGCTGGGCGATCACGTCGCAGCCCGCGGCGATAAGGTCCCCGGCGGCGCTCCGTTCCGTTATGGGATCAAACCAGTTATGGATGATCCGGACCAGTATCCGCGCGCGGGGATTCACCTTTTCCACCCCCAGGGCAAAGGCGTTGATCCCGCCGGTAACTTCGCTGTTTTCCCTGCCCATGGCCGCCACATAGCCGATACGGCCGGTCCGGGTCTTGAGCCCCGCGGCAAGGCCGCTTAAATACCGGGCCTGGTATATCCGCCCGAAGTAGTTGGTAAAGTTGACGCCGTTGGATTTATACCCTGAAGCGTGGGCAAAGACAACCCCGGGGAATTCGGCGGCCAGTTTCTCGCAGGCGTCCATATAGCCCCAACTGGTGGCGATGATGATCCGGGCCCCCAGGGCTATGCAGTCCCGCATGGCGCTCTCTATGCCCTCCTGGTCCATGTCGGCGATGTTGATCCGGTGCATGATCTGCTCATCCCGCAGCTCCAGGGCCTGCCGCAGGTACTGTATGCCCGCAAGGTGGGCGTAGGAATACCCGGCGCGTTCTAAAAAGGGGTCCGTAATATAGAGGACGGCGATCTTGAGATCGTTTTTTGCCAGGGGCATTCCCGGTTTCCAGGGAACTTCCCGCTTTTCACAGCCCCAAAACAGGAAGCCGCTGATAATCAGGAAGCGGATTAATGGGCCAATCAGCCGGGCCTGCCGCAAAACCCGGCTGGTTTTGCGCGGGCTCTTGCGGTTTTTCGCCCTACGGGCCGCAAAACTGAGGGTTTGCGGCAGCCTCAGCCTATTTTGTTTCATAACAAGAGTATACCACAGGGAACCGGGGGGGAAAAGAAGCGGGCCGGGGCGATGGCCGCCCTCCTCCCTCCGTCTTGTTTTTTAACGGGTTTTATGGCAGGCTGTCCTGGAAAAGGGGGGTCTATGAAACTGAAATTTAGGTTGAGCGGTATAGTAATCGGTATTTTGTTAGCCGTGGTGGCGGGATTATCCATAACGCTGCTGCGGCGCGCCTCAGCAGCGATAACCGCGTTGAGCATTGAGAGCGCTACGCGCCTTGCCGCCCGGCAGGCCGAGTACTGGAAGGGCAGGGAAGAAGGCCATATACGGATGCTCCGCACCTTGGCCAACATAATGTCCGATTATGAGCTGCTGCCCGGGGAACAGCGGCGGTCCACCTATAACAACATGCTCTATGGAACCCTGACATCGGAAACCAACCTGATTAGCGTTTATACGGTATGGAAGCCCAACGCCATTGACGGCATGGATGAGCGGTACGCGGGAGTGGACGGGCAGACCGCCAGGGGGCAGTACGCCATGAACTACGCCAGGGAAGGAGGCCGGCTGACATTCCGGACCACCACCGATGTGGAGGGCGCCATGGCCTATATTAACGGGCCGAAAAACAAGACGCCCAGGATTGAGGACCCGGTTCCCCGGAATGTGGAGGGAAAAAACACCTTCGTGGTCAGAATGATGGTTCCCATTATTAATCCCAACACCAATGAAACGGTCGGCGGCGTGGGATGCGTGTTCCGCATTGACCTCGTACAGAGCGCGGTGGAACAGGTTATTAAGGATAACGACGACGTTTCCGTCATGGTGATCTACACCAACAACAGCTGCATACTGGGAAGCTATCAGCCCGATAGAATAGGAAAACTATTGACCGAAACCGATTCTATTATTAACCAGTCAAAGCCCAACGCCGTATTGCGCGCCCTTGAAACCGGAGAAACCCTTCAGGCCAAATTGTTTTCACCCGTCTTTAAAACGAACCTCCAGTTTACCGTGGTTCCCTTCGCCATAGCTGACGCCGGCATACGCTGGGCGGTAATGGTCGGAACCGATGAAACCAAGATGCTGAAAGAAGTCGGCTCCATGACGCGGTTTACGATAGCCGCCGGGGTGATCGCGGCCGCTCTGATTGCCGCGGTGTTGTACTTCCTGCTGGACCGGACTACCAAGCCCATAGTCCTGGTAGCCGCCACCCTCAAGGATATTTCCGGGGGCGAAGGGGATTTGACCCGGCGCATTCCCATCCATTCAAAGGATGAGATAGGCGATTTGGCCGAACACTTCAATTTGACGCTGGAGAAAATACGGGCCCTCGTGGCGGCCATCAAAAAACAGGCGGCGGCGTTATTCGACATCGGCGCGGAGCTCGCCGGCAACATGACCGAGAGCGCCGCCGCGGTGAACGAGATCACCGCCAACATCCAGAACATCAAAACACGGGTCATTAACCAGAGCGCCGGCGTTACCGAAACCAACGCCACCATGGAGCAGATCACCGTCAACATCAACAAGCTCTCAGGCCACGTTGAGCGCCAGAGCGCCAGCGTCGCCCAGTCCTCATCGGCCATAGAGGAGATGCTGGCCAATATCCAGTCCGTTACCGGCACCCTGGTCAGAAATACGGATAACGTGCGGGAACTCATGGAAGCCTCTGAAGTGGGCCGCTCTGGATTGCAGGAGGTGGCCGGGGACATACAGGAAATCGCCCGGGAGTCCGAGGGCCTTTTGGAGATTAACGCGGTGATGGAAAACATCGCCAGCCAGACCAACCTGCTTTCCATGAACGCCGCCATTGAAGCCGCCCACGCCGGGGAGGCGGGCAAGGGCTTCGCGGTGGTGGCCGATGAGATACGCAAACTGGCGGAAAGCTCCGGAGAGCAGAGCAAAACGATCAGCGCGGTTTTGAAAAAGATAAAGGGCTCCATCGACAAGATATCCCGGTCCACGGACAACGTGCTGGGCAAGTTTGAGGCCATCGAGAGCGGGGTTAAGACCGTGGCGGAACAGGAGGAAAACATCCGCAACGCCATGGACGAACAGGGCGCGGGGAGCAAGCAGATACTGGACGCCATAGGCCAGGTGAACGAGATCACGGAGCAGGTGAAGAGCGGCTCCGCGGAAATGCTTGAGGGGAGCAAAGAGGTTATTCAGGAGAGCCGGAACCTGGAAAAAGTTACCCAGGAGATCACCGGGGGCATGAATGAAATGGCTTCCGGGGCGGATCAGATCAACGCGGCGGTGAGCCGGGTCAACGATCTCACCGGACAGAACCGGGACGCCATAGACCTGCTGACCCGGGAAGTGTCGCGGTTTAAGATAGAGTAACGCTTGCGGTTTACCCCGGGGCGTATGATGGGACGGCGCGTCCGCAAAGGAGAAAACAATGAAAATTCGCGCAAAACTTTTTTGCGGTTTCTTTATCGTTGTTACCATAGGGATTTTTCTTGGCGCGCTGGGGTTTTATAGCGTCAGAAAACTTACGGCCTTATCCGGGGATATGCTTGTTTTATCAGACACAAGCACAAATATCTCAGGGATATTAAATTCGCATTATAATTGGAGGCATGCGCTGTCCGAGACGGTGTATTCCGAAGCGGCATTTACCGGATCCCTTGATTCTAACACCTGCTCTTTAGGCAAATGGCTCAACAGTGAAGAAGTGGAAAATCTGACCGATCCGGAGGTTGTTTCACTGCTCGGTCATGTCATTGAACCCCATCGTTTAATTCATTCCGACGCAATGGAAATTATCAAGCGTCTTGAAAACGGGGAAAAAGATGAAGCGTTAAAGATGTTCAGAGAGGAGGTTTTACCCAATACACTGGGCGTCATCTCCAGTCTGCAAAAAATGCAGGACAGGTATGGCGTTTTACTTGACGATAAACTCCGTGAAATTCACCAAAACGGCATGATGTTTGAAATAATTATCATCGTGCTTATCATTATCGCGTTAATCGCGGGCGTTCTATTAACCATAATTATTACATCGAACATCACAAAACCAATTCTCCACGCGGCGCTCGCTCTCAGGGACATTTCCGAAGGTGAAGGGGATTTGACCAGACAGATAGATACCAGCGCAAAAGACGAAACCGGCGATCTTGCCCGGTACTTCAACCTTACCCTGGAAAAAATCCGGGATATGGTGATCACCATTAAACAGCAGGCGGTAAGCCTTTCCGGCATGGGCGGCGAACTGGCCGCCCACATGACCGAGAGCGCCTCGGCGATCAGCGAGATCACCGCCAACATCCGGAGCATCAAGGGCAGGGTGTTAAACCAGTCCGCCGGCGTAAGCGAAACCCGCTCGACCATGGAACAGATCTCCGTGAACATCGACAAGCTCTCAGGCCACGTGGAGCGGCAAAGCTCCAGCGTTGCCCAGTCCTCGTCGGCTATTGAAGAAATGCTGGCCAACATTCAGTCCGTTACGGCCACCCTGGTGAAAAACGCCGGCAACGTGAAGGGGCTGACGGAAGCCTCCGAAGTGGGACATACGGGTTTGCGGGAAGTCGCCGCGGACATCCAGGAGATCGCCCGCGAGTCCGAAGGGCTTCTGGAGATCAACGCGGTGATGGAAAACATCGCCAGCCAGACCAACCTGCTTTCCATGAACGCCGCCATCGAGGCGGCCCACGCGGGCGAGGCGGGGAAAGGCTTCGCGGTAGTGGCCGACGAGATCCGCAAACTGGCCGAGTCTTCCGGCGAACAGTCCAAGACTATAAGCGCGGTGCTGAAAAAGATCAAAACGTCCATCGACAAGATCACCGCGTCCACGGATAACGTGCTGAACAAATTCGAGGCCATAGACGGCGGGGTTAAAACCGTGGCGGATCAGGAAACGAATATCCGGGGCGCCATGGAAGAACAGGGGGCGGGGAGCAAGCAGATCCTTGAAGCCATCGGGCAGCTTAACGAAATCACCGGGCAGGTGAAATGCGGCTCCGGGGAAATGCTCCGGGGCAGCAAGGAAGTGATCGCCGAAAGCAAAAACCTGGAACTGGTGTCCCAGGAGATCACCGGCGGCATGAACGAAATAGCCGCCGGGGCGGAGCAGATCAACAGAGCGGTAAACCGGGTGAATGAACTATCAGGCCGGAACCGGGACAACATTAACGTACTGGCGCGGGAGGTGTCGCGGTTCAAGGTGGAGTGAGGGGATGGCAGCCAGACCGGCTCCGGCTTTATCAAGTACCCTGCGCCCGCGTTCAGCGATTCAAAGTATCACCTGAGCCTGTGGCGGAGCTTGGATAGCGTGAAGCGCCGCAAACTCCTGATTAAATTGAGAATTGAGAAAGAAAAAATCCGCGAATGTACACGAATGAGGCTGCCGCAAAACTTCAGTTTCAACAGCCAAAGGTGATCTACAAGGTATGTATGTATGGATAGGAAAGGGCTGATTAAATCGCGTGGTTCGCGTTACAACCACGGAAAGACCTTAATTCCGCGTGGCTTCCGCGTTTTTCCGTGGTTTTTTTGCGTCATTCGTGTCTATTCGCGTCATTCGCGGTTAAATTTTGATACTTTGAATCGCTGCGCCGGATGGCGGCGCATTGATCCATTCCTATCGGAAAACGACCCGAAGGGGCGTATAGAAGCGGAAATCCCGCAGAAAAGCCGAAGGCTTTTTGAGGAATTGGAGCGGATAGCCCGGTTTTTTGCCGC
>JAITHL010000072.1 GCA_031279975.1 Treponema sp.
CGCCGCTGGTTTTCGGGAAGGTAATCGTAACTGTCAAGCCGCTCCCTTGGCCCGCCGGGTTGGTAACGCCCGCCGCGCCGGAATAGGTAAAGCTGTCTTCCGCAACGCCGGTAAAGGTATAGCCGCTCTTGACGCTCAGGGATACTTCGGCAATGTACACGGTTTCCGCCGCAAAGTTCCCGCTATGCGCCCCGTTTGCGGTCTTCCACGCAATGGTTCCCGTGTACTGGTCCGTGGCGATGGCCGCGGTATTGGGGGCTGCCCCCCGTACCGGGGCGGTAACATGGCCGTTCAGGGCAAGGGCGGTTACTTTTACCGGAACGGAATCGCTGGTTGCCGGGAAGATGATAGTTACCGCCAGGCCGCTCCCTTGGCCCGCCGGGTTGGTAACGCCCGCCACGCCGGAATAGGTAAAGGCGTTTGCCCCAACGCCGTCAAAGGTATAGCCGCTTTTGACGGTCAGGGTAATTTCCGCGGTATAGGCCGTGGAAACGGCAAAGTTCCCGCTATGCGCCCCGTTTGCGGTCTTCCACGCAATGGTTCCCGTGTACTGGGCGGTGGAAAGCCCGGTTGCGCAGCCTTCCCCGGCAACAGGGGCTATGCCGGCGGGGGTCAGATCAAAGAGGCTCACCCTATCAGGCCCGGACGCGGGCGGCGGCGGCGGCGGATCGTCATCCGTGGGCTGGGGGCAAGCGGCAAAGAAGAGCGCGATAACCCCTAAGGCCAGGGCGAAAAGCCCCTTCCGGGCAATGCTTCGATTAGTTAGAGGGTAAATTAGGGGTGAATGGGGGGGGGGGGGGGTGAACTGGATATTCCATGACTAGCGTACTGCTTCATAGCAATTTCCTCGCTTTTTGCGCCCGTGGGCGCGTCTTTTCCGGCGTTTTAGGGCGGGACTTCGCCAACGGCTGATATACCCGCCCGCCAGTGGGTCTAGTGTACGGGGGGCCGGCGCGGGCTGTCAAGCGCCTTCCGGCGTTTAGCCCGCGCATAGGGTCCGCGGATTACCGCGGATTTTCACAGATCACCGCAGATTTTCACAGATTAAAAAGGGTCTGCGGATTGCCGCGGATTAGCCGTGTTTTGTTACCGGAAATCTGTGTCAATCCGCGTTAATCCGTGTTACTCCGTGTTAATCCGTGTTAATCCGCGTTAATCCGCGTTAATCCGTGTTACTCCGCGTTAATCCGTGTTAATCCGCGTTACTCCGCGTTAATTCGCGTTAATCCGCGTTAATCCGTGTCAATCCGTGTTACTCCGTGTTAATCCGCGTTACTCCGCGTTACTCCATATCAATCCGCGCCCCCGGATACGCGGCTTCCCCCGGGGAGGAGTATTTTATAAAAATTCATGGTTTATTTTGAAAATCCGTGATCAGGATCACGGCGGGGCGCCGTATTTTCATTAGACTTACCAAAGGATACTTTAAAAAGTTTGGAGGAAGTATGAAAAAATTTTGGAATAAGGCGTCCGCCATGCCCATTGGGGCGCTCGCGGCGCTGATGGGCGCGGCGACGCTCTCCAATGCGTGGAATACCCTTGGGTTTGGCTGGGTACGCGCTGTTACCATGACCGCCGCGGCGGCTGTTTGGCTGCTTTTTTTGGGCAAAATTATTTTTTCGCCCGGATCATTTGCCGCGGAATACGCAAAGGTAGTGCCCGCAAGCCTGTACGGGGCGTTTTCCATGCTGCTCATGATACTCATGATGTGGCTGCACCAGTGGATTCCGCATACCGCGCGGTATGTTTTTCTTGCCGCCGCCGCGCTCCACGCCGCGCAGATACTGGTCTTTACCTTCCGCAACGTCCTGCGGGGCTTCAAGATTGAAACCTTCCTGCCCTGCTGGTTCGTTACCTATAACGGCATTATGGTGTCCACCGTGGTCGGTCCAAAGCATCTAGCATGGGCGGGGAACATAATCCTCTACTACGGCCTGGCCGTTTACGCGCTGCTTATTGTGTGCATGGTTGTCCGCCTTATCCGCGCCAGCGTTCCCCCCCAATTCCTGCATACCACCGCGGTGGTGCTTGCGCCGGTAAGCCTGTGCCTGACAAGTTATCTGAACGTGGAGCCCGCGCCCCGTATCGCCGTGGCGTTTACGCTGTACGGTATGCTGCTCCTGTCATTGTGCTACATCATCGTGAACATCCCCCGCTACTTTGCCGCGGCCTTTAACCCGGCATTCGCGGGCCTCACCTTCCCTATGGCCATTGGGACCGTCGCGTCCCTGCGGACTTCCGCTTGGCTGGACGGCGAGGGCTTCGCTGCCTTGGGCGCGCTGGTCAAGCAGGCCGCCGGAATCCAGCTTTGGCTTACCACGGGCATCATCGCGTTTGTGCTCTATAACTTCGCCCGCATGGGCGCAAGGGCTTTAAAATCATAAAGGGCTTTAGGGGTATACATGAAAAAGATACAAACAACCTGCAATTACTGTTCCCTGGGATGCAACCTTGATTTTTATGTTGAGGGCGAACCGGGGGCTGAAAGGATAGCCCGTATCAATCCCGCCAAGGAGTATCCGGTGAACCGGGGCTTTGCCTGTATCAAGGGGCTTTCCCTGGACCGGCAGATCAGCGAAAGGCGCTCGCCCCTGCCGCTGATCAGGAATGACCGGGGCCTCCGGGAAACCGCCTCATGGGACGCGGCGTTTAAGCATACCGCCCAGCGGATACGGGAAATACAGGGGAAGTACGGCGCCGAGGGCTTTGCGGCGATTAGCACCGGGCAGCTTACCCTGGAGGAAATGGCCCTCCTGGGGCATATAGGCCGCAACTGCCTTAAGATCAATGTGGACGGCAACACCCGGCTCTGCATGGCCACCTCGGTGGCAGCCCACAAACAGGCTTTTGGTTTTGACGCGCCACCCTATACCCTGGCGGACCTTGAATATTCCGACACGATTATCCTTATCGGCGCGAATCCCGTGGTCGCCCATCCCATTATATGGGACCGGATACGGTTCAGCCCCATGCCTCACAAGCTCATCGTGATCGATCCCCGCCGGTCCGAGACGGCCCGGAACGCGGACGAATGGTACGGCCTGAAACCCAAGAGCGATCTTACCTTCTTATACGCCCTGGCAAACCTGCTTATTGAAAAGGGCTGGATTGATGCCGCCTATATCGAAAAGCACACCGAAGGGTTCAGCGAATTCAAAGCCGCGGTACGGTCCTTTACCCCCCAGTACGCGGCGGAAATCACGGGGATCAGCGGCGAACGCCTGCTCGCCCTGGCCGAAACCATACGCCGGGGCAAGGCGGTTTCATGCTGGTGGACCATGGGGGTCAACCAGGGCTATGAGGCGGTGCGCACCGCCCAGGCTATTATCGCCATAGCCCTGATGACGGGAAACATGGGGCGGCCCGGCACGGGGGCAAACTCCATTACCGGCCAGATTGACGCCATGGGTTCCCGGCTCTTTTCAAACACCGCGGGGCTGTACGGCGGCGGCGACTTTGATAATCCCAAACGGCGGGGGGCGGTGGCCCGCGCGCTCCAGTGCGAGGAATCCCTCTTGGCCCTCAAGCCCACGATTCCCTATAACGCGATTGTTGAAAACATCAACGCGGGCAAGATAAAAGGGCTGTGGATACTCTGCACCAACCCCCGCCATTCATGGGCAAACAACGAAACCTTCAGAACCGCCGCGGAAAACCTGGAACTCTTTATAGTCCAGGATATTTACGGCGATACGGACAGCGCGGAACTGAGCACCGTATTCCTGCCGGTGGTTCCAGGGATAAAAAAAGAAGGCACGATGATCAACACCGAGCGCCGGCTCTCGGCGCTCCGCCCGGTCCTGCCTAAATCCGGTGAGGAGAAGAACGATATGGAGGTCCTGCTCGGCATAGGCGGCGCGCTGGGCCTGGAAAAGGAAGTCTCCCTGTGGAGAACGCCTAAGGGGGTGTTCAATTTGATGAAGGAATGTTCCCGGGGTATGCCCTGCGACATTACCGGCGTTGACTATGACGGGCTTGCCGGTTCCAAGGGCGTCCAGTGGCCCTGTCCCCAGGGCGCTTCCGGCCTGGCTGAGGAGCGGCGCTTGTATGAAGACGGCGTTTATTACACCCCCTCCGGGAAAGCCAAGTTCATTTTTGAACAGCCCCTTGCCAACCCCCTGCCCCAGTCAGAGGATTTCCCCCTCTATCTCAATACCGGGCGGGGAACCGTGGGGCAGTGGCATACCCAAACCCGCACGCGGGAAGTGGCCTATGTGGCGGATGTGAGCATTAAAAAGGCCCACGCCGCTATCAGCCCCGGCCTGGCCGCGGCAAAGGGCGTCAACGAAAACGATGTGATCGAAATTACCTCAAGCAACGGACAGCGGGCGCGGTTTTACGCCCGGATAGACAGCGGCCTTGACGACGCCCAGGTATTCGCGCCGATTCACTATATCGAGACCAATAAGCTGACCCTTTCGGTATACGACAGCTATTCTAAAGAGCCGTCGTATAAATACGCCCCCGTGTCGGTCCAAAAAGTTGCTGAAGGAGGGCGCCTGTGAAACGCATCGCCATTGACCGCTCAAAATGCATCGGCTGCCTCACCTGCGTGTCCGCCTGCATTACGGCCCATGAGGACCCGGACAGCCGCAACCGGGTGGTTATCGACAGCCTGAACAAGGCGGCGCCGGTTTTCTGCCGCCACTGCTCCCAGCCTGAATGTGTGTATACCTGCATGACCGGCGCTATGGCCTTGGACGGGGAAACGGGCTTCAGCGTTCATAACGAGAAACAATGCGTACAGTGCGGCATGTGCATCATGGCCTGTCCCTACGGCGTGCTGAAGCAGGACCGCATGGGCAGCGGACGGATCATGAAGTGCGATATGTGCGGCTTCCGGCCTCAAGGAGCCGCGTGTGTGGAAAAATGCCCCATGGGGGCTATTACGCTGGCGGAGGTAACCGCATGAAACACTATTGTGTCTTGGGGGCGTCCGCGGCGGGGATACACGCGGTACGCGCCATAAGGTCCCTGGACCAGAGCGCTGAGATTACGCTGATTTCCGAAGACAGCGCCATCTATTCGCGCTGTATCTTGCACCACTATCTGTCGGGCCTTAAGGATGAACAGGACCTGAGCTTTGTCCCCGGGGATTTTATCCCCCGGCATAGGGTTCGCTGGCTGAAGGGCGCGCGGGCCGTTTCCCTGGACTGCCGGGCCCGGCGGGTCAGCCTTGCGGACGGGGGCGGCGAGTCCTATGACGCGCTCCTCATCGCCACCGGCGCGTCCACGGCCTTCCCCCCCATACCGGGCTTGGGCGCGCCGGGCTGCGCGGCGGGGGTCTACGGCCTGCGCGTCCTTGAGGACGCCCGGAAGATTAAGGCCGCGGCGCTGAACGCGCAAAACATCCTGATCCTCGGCGGCGGGCTTATCGGCCTTGACGCGGCCAGCGGCCTTTTGGGGCTTGGCCGGCGCGTTACTTTGATAGAGGGGCGCAATACCCTGCTGCCCTTACAGTTGGATGAGCGGGCGGCCCGCCCGTACCAGGAGGCCTTCGCCAAACTGGGGGGCAGACAGTTCTATGGGGTAACGGTCCGGGAGATTATCAGGAACAGCGCGGGCGGCCTGGCCGGAGCAAGCCTTTCTAACGGCGAATCCCTGCCCTGCGATATGATCGTATGCGCTACCGGCGTGAAGGCAAACACCGCTTTTCTTGCTGGCAGCGGCATACGCCTTGACGAAAAAGGGCTGGCCTGCAATGAGCGGGGCGAAACCAGCTGCGAGGCCGTCTACGGCGCGGGGGACGTGAGCGGCAAAAGCCCTATCTGGCCCCAGGCCGTGAAAGAGGGGATCATCGCGGGAACCAACATGGCCGGCGGTTCGGCGGCCCCGGGCGCTTTTTTCGCCAGCAAGTCCGCCATATCCTTCTGGGGCGTTAAAACCTTGTCCTTGGGCATGCATACGCCTCCAGACAACAGCTATACGGTTGTTACGGAGGACCGGGGGGACAGCTATAAAAAGATCATCCACAAGGACGGCCTTATATACGGCGCGGTAATCCAGGGGGACCTCTCCTACGCCGGGATACTCACCCAGCTTATCGCGGAAAAAATCGATGTGTCCCGGGTAAAAAAGCCGCTCTTTGCCATTGATTATTCGGACTTTTTCAGTCTCAAGCAAAATTTTGAGTTTGCCTATGTAAGGGGCGGGGAAACCGCGCTATAATAGGGTACGCTCAATAACCGGGGGGTTCCGGCCCACCGGCGGGGGCCGCGGGGCCGGAATCCCCGCAATAGCCCTGCCCTAATCAGGAGGATAGTATGGGATTTAGTCTTTCCGCGGCGGCGATGAATAAGGCGTTGGCCGCGCTCGGCGCGGAGCATACGGTTTACGCGCCCAAGCGGTTTCCCGGGGGATCGAATGTTTCTGACGCGGACCTGGTGCGTTACGGCGCCATAAACGCCATTGAGGACGCGGTCTTCGAGGCAAAGTCCGCGGTTTCGGCTAAAGAGGCCTTTTATCCCATGTCGGAAACGCTCTTTTACTTTACCGAGCGGGAAACCCGCGCCGGGTCCGCCCCGGAGAAAAAGCCCCTGGTCTTTGCCCGTTCCTGCGATATCCACGCCCTGGAACGGCTTGAGGACCTGTTTTTGAGAAACGGCGGGGAGGATTATTTTTTCGCCCGCCGCTATAAAGACGCCCGCTTTATCCTCATGCCCTGCGCCAAGGCCTTTGACAACTGCTTCTGCGTTGATATGCAAACCAACAAGGCCGGACGCTATGCCATGAGCGTTGAGCATGCCGGCGGGTCTTACCGGGTAACCTGTCAGGACGCTGATTTAGAACAGGTGATCCGCGCATACGCCGAAACCGAGCTGGAGGTGGCCGTGCCTTTTGTTACCAAGACGCCGGTCCGGGTGCGGATCAGCGATGCCGTAAGCGGCGGCGCGGCGGCCCTGCCCCTGTGGGATGAGTATGACAGCCGGTGCGTCAGCTGCGGGCGCTGCACCTTCGGCTGTCCGTCCTGTACCTGCTGGACCATGCAGGACCTGTTCTACTCGGATAACGGCAGGGCCGGAGAGCGCCGGCGGGTGTGGGCCTCCTGTATGGTAGACGGCTTTACCGATGTGGCGGGGGGCGGGTCCTACCGCAAAAAAAACGGCGAGCGTATGCGGTTCCGGGTGCTGCATAAGATATATGACCATAAAAAGCGCTTTGGCCGCGCCATGTGCGTCGGCTGCGGGCGGTGCGACGACCGGTGTCCTGAGTATATCTCATTTTCAAACGCGATTAACAAACTTACCGCGGCCCTTGAACCGCGTTCCGAAGGAGGCGTGTGATGATCAACGAGTATATTCCATTCCGCTCGGAGATACGGGACATTATACGGCATACGGCCCTTGAATACACCTTCCGCATGGGTTATGACGGGCCGGTCCTGCCCGGCCAATTCTTCGAGGTGTCCATCCCCCACTATGGGGAAGCGCCGATTTCGGTGAGCGGCATTGCCGGGGGGCTGATCGATTTAACCATAAGGCGGGTGGGAAAAGTTACCGCCGAGGTATTTGAGCGGGATAAAAATGGCGCCCTCTACCTGCGCGGGCCCTACGGCAACGGCTTTAAGATGGAGGACTATAAGGGCCGGGAACTGTTCGTGGCCGCCGGCGGCACGGGGGTATCGCCGGTGCGTGGCGTGGTGGAGTACTTCGCCTCCCATAGGGAGGAAGTTACGGGCCTTACCCTGCTGGCGGGCTTTAAATCCCCCGGGGACATACTCTTCCGGTCTGATTTCAAGCGGTGGGAAAAATCGGCGGCGGTTATTTTGACCACCGACACCAACGGCGGCGACGCCGCGTACCGCCAGGGGCTGGTTACTGAATACATCCCCGGCCTGGAGGTGCGGGACCTCTCAAGCGCCCAGGCCATAGTGGTGGGGCCGCCGGCGATGATGCGTTTTTCAATAAAGGCGTTTTTGGAACGGGGCTTTGCCGAAAAGAACCTGTGGATATCCCAGGAGCGCAGGATGTGCTGCGGCCTCGGCAAATGCGGCCATTGCCGTATCAACGATGTATATGTGTGCCTTGACGGACCGGTATTCAACTATACCCAGGGCAAACTGCTGGCAGACTAACTAGCGTCTGTCTCTAATGCGGACCCATTAGGGGCAGACTTTCTTAAAAACCGCGTTTTCGCGGCCCCTAGGGCAACGCTGATTGCGGACCGAAGGTCCGGCGTCAAGCTAATCAGCGTTGCCCTATGCCGCGGAAACGCAAGATCGCCCATAAATCCGGTTGTTTATGGACAAACGCCAACTAGGAGCTATTATTATGGATATAAATACCAAAAAACTGAAAAAAAACGCCTTCCGGGTAACCAAGGTCCGGGGCAAAACCGCTTCCCGTATCCGCGTCCCCGGGGGCCATCTGGACGCGCAGTATCTTGCCCTGATCCAGCGGATTGCCCAGGAGTACGGGAACGGCACGGTGCACCTGACCGCCCGGCAGGGATTTGAGCTGCCGGGAATACCCCTGGAAAAGATGGGGGAGGTGAACCGGCTGCTGGAGCCGGTGATCCGGGGGCTTGGGATTAACCACAACGCCCCGGGGGAGGGCTACAGCGCGTCGGGTACACGCAATATTGTCGCCTGCGTCGGGAACCGGGTATGCCCCTACGCCTGTTACGACACCACGGCCTTTGCCCAGCGCATCGAGCGGGCGGTATTCCCCAATGATCTGCATTTCAAGATTGCCCTGACCGGCTGTCCCAATGACTGCGCAAAGGTGCGTATGCATGACTTCGGCATTATAGGCATGACCCATCCGCAGTTCGAGGCGGAGCGATGCGTTACCTGCCTGGCCTGCATCCGGTACTGCAAGAAGAAGTCCGTTGAGGCCCTGCGGGAGGCGAACTACCGCCCCCAGCGTTCCCATGAAAAATGCATAGGCTGCGGGGAGTGCGCGTTAAACTGCCCCATGTCCGCGTGGACGCGCAGCGCCAAAAAATACTATAAACTGACCCTCATGGGGCGCACGGGCAAGCGCAACCCCCGCCTGGGGGAGGACTTTATCAAATGGGCCGATGAGGAAAGCATTATCAAGATCATCCTCAACACCTATGCCTATGTAAAGACCTACATTGATCCCGGCGCGCCGGGCGGCAAAGAGCATATCGGGTATATTATTGACCGCACGGGGTTTGAGGAATACAAAAAGTGGGCCTTGAAGGATGTCGCGCTTCCGCCGCTTGCCGAGTTGTCCCATCAGCTCTACTGGGGCGGTCCGCGGTATTAAGCGGCCCGCTACTGAAGCGGACGCGGCGGTTTGCGCCCAGCCGCGGGGGGGCCGCGCCCTGTTTGCCATGTCCGGCTGCGTACTCTGCTGGAGTACCGGCGGCCTGTTTATCGCGCTGCTTGATTGGCATCCCATGACCATAGCCTGCATACGCAGCGGCATTGCCGCGCTGTTTATGGCGGCGGTCCGCCGGGGCGCCCTGTTCCAGCGGCGCGAGGGCCGGGCGTATATCTTCGGCGTTCCGGCCCTTGCCGTTGCAGCCGCCGCGTCCGCGGCCACCAAGATACTCTTTGTTACGGCGAATAAAATGACCGCCCCGGCCAACGCGATACTGCTCCAGCACAGCGCGCCGGTGTGGGCCGCCCTGTTCGCCCGCCGCTTGACCGGCGAGGAGCTTACCGGAGGGCAGCGCCTTGCCGTTCTCTTGGGAACAGCGGGCGCCGCGGTATTCCTCTTCGACGGGCTGCGCACCGGGATGCTGGCGGGAGACGGGGTAGCGCTCCTATCGGGCCTTACCTTTGCCTTGAGCATGACGGCGCTGCGGGCCGAAAAAGAAGGCTCCCCGGCGCTGGCCCTCTTTTTCTCCCACCTGGTCCCGGCGGCGCTCGGCATTCCCTTTCTGATTATCGCGCCGCCCCGGTGGACGCCGGTAAGCGCCGCCGCGGCGCTCTTGCTCGGCCTGGGGCAGATCGGCGCGGCGTCGCTGCTCTATGCCTATGCGATCAAGCGTCTCCAGGCCGTCAATGTAATGCTCATCGCCCAAACCGAGCCGGTGCTGGCGGCCCTCTGGGTTTTTGCCGTTACCGGGGCCGCGCCCAGCGTCTTTGCCCTCTGGGGCGGCCTGATCATCATTGCCGCGGCGGTGGCGGCAAACAAAGGGCCGCGCTGACCTATACGGCGGGGCCAACAGGGGCGCGGATAACGCGCCGGTAACGCGATCCGTTTTAAGCGGGAGGAAGGGCTATGGTTGGGGAAGAAGCGGGGGAAGGGCTGCGGTGGTTCCCCCTGTTTCAGAATATCGAGGGACGGTTTGCGCTGATTGTGGGCGGCGGGAGCATCGCCCTGCGGCGGACCCGGACGCTGCTCCGTTTTGCCTGCCGGCTGCGCATCATCGCTGAACGGCCGCGGGATGAACTGGCCGCCCTTGCCCTTGAGCATAGGGGCCGTATCGTCCTTGAACAGCGGCCCTTTTGCCCTGGAGATTGCGCGGCTATGGGTGAAGCGCCGGTATTTGCGGTGGCCGCCACGAATAACCGGGGGGTGAACCGCGCTGTGGGCCTTGAATGCGCGGCGGCGGGAATTCCCGTTTCAGTGGCCGATTGCAAAGAGGAATCAACCTTCTATTTCCCCGCGATCATAACCAGCCGGTATGTGGTAAGCGGCGTGAGTTCCGGCGGCCTTGACCACAGGGCGGTTAAAAGGGCGGCGGCAAGGATCAGGGCGGCGCTGGAGGCGGGGGATGGAGGAACACGGTCAACAACTTAAGAAAACAAGCGGGGGAAGCCGCGTACCCCCGGCGGGGGCTCTGCCCCCGCAGCGCCCCCGCCGGAGGGCCGAAAGGCCCCCCGGTCCCCCCGTAAGTTGTTGAGGTTTAGGATAACCGCATCCCTGCCGGTGATGTAGCCCGTTATACCGTGGTCGCGGCCCGCCCGGTACGCTTCCTCATACTCAGCTAAACCCGAATGACAGCCAAGAACCAGGAAACGGAGATCGGACCCGTAGGCGGCAACCCCGCGGTTACGGCTCCAGCCGCAGGCCAAGCTCCAGGGCCTTGAGGTTGAGTTCCAGATAGGCTTTGGGGAGCCGGTCTTCCAGGAGCCTTTGTACATCCGGCGGATCAAAGGGCAAGAGCCTTTGCGCCAGGGCCGCTCCCAGCAGGACCGTGTTGACAGTCCGGCGGCTGCCGCAGCGGGCAGCAAGTTCCTGGGCGTTAAAGACCGTAAAACGCCGGGCAAGCCCTTGTTCCAAATAACGCAACATTTCCAGGGCGCCGTAAGCCGCTGGCAAGCGCGAAGCCGGCTGGATAACCCGGTCCAAGGCCAGCATCCGGCCCTCCGGGGCAAGGAAGGGGAGGGCCCGGACCGCTTCAGCCACCTCAAAGGCGATGATGAGGTCCGCCGTCCCCGGCGGGATAAGCGCTGAGGCTGCCTCCCCCATGCGGATATGGCTTACCACGCTGCCGCCCCGCTGGGCCATGCCGATGGTTTCCGTTCCCCGGACCTCCAGGCCCTTGGCCAAAGCAGCCCCGGCAATAAGCCGGGAAAGCAGTATTGTTCCCTGGCCGCCGGTTCCGGCGAGTAAACAGTTGCGGATCATCCCTCCGCCTCCCCGGCAGGGCCGGCGGCAGGGACGGCGGTTTGAGCTTCAATGGCGTCAAAGGCGCAGAAAAAGCCGCAGAGTCCGCAGCCAGTACAGAGGGCCTCGTCAATGGCCGCCCGCAGCCCGCCCGGCTTTCCCCCGGCCTCCGGGCCGGCCTGGGTATCCAGGACTATCGCCGGACAGCCCAGGGTCTTTATGCAGACCTGGCAGCCCGAGCATTTGTCCGGGGCGATCTTGCGGGGTTTTTGGCCGTGGGAAGGGGTAAGGGCGATGCAGGGGCTCTCAAAGACAAGCGCCCGGACGCCGCGCAGGGGCAAAAGTTCCAGCACCGCCTGTTTCGCCTCGGGAAAAATCAAGGGATTGACCCGCCGGATTTCCCGTACGCCGATGGCGGCCAGGATTGCGGGGATACGGACCTTGGCCGTAGCTTCCCCCAGGGCGGTCTTCCCTATGCCCGGATGGGTTTGGTTCCCGGTCATGGCGGTGGCGCTGTTGTTCAGGACAACGATGATGCTGTTTGCCCGGTTGTATACCCCGTTGATTACCCCGGGAATGCCGGTATGAAAAAAGGTGGAATCCCCAATAAAGGCAAAGGTAAGGGTCTCAGGCTCTATCCGGTTGATCCCCTGGGCCATGGTGATACCCGCGCCCATACAGAGGCAGGCGTCCACCATATCCAGGGGCGGCGCGTTGCCTAGGGTATAACAGCCGATGTCCCCGGCATAAACCGTCTTCAAAACGTCCGTGCCGCCGTTCATGCCGCCGGCCATGCCGGGCCGCGACCGGTATTCCCGCGCCGCCTCCTTGACCGCGATAAAACTTCCCCGGTGGGGGCAGCCCGCGCAGAGTACCGGGGGCCGCGCCGGAAGGGGCGGGGGCGGGGGAAGCGGCCTGGCATCCGGCGTTTTCCGGGGAGGCAAGCCGAGGAATTCCCGTATCTTCGGCTCCAAAAGGCCCAACGTGTTTTCCCCGGCCCGGGGCATACAGCCGGAACGTTTTCCCCGTATCCGTACCGGCAGTTGGTACGCGCCGCAGAGCAGGAGCAGCTCCTCTTCAATCACCGGGTCCAGCTCTTCCACGACCAAGACCTCTCGCAGGCCCCGCAGGAAGTCAAGGGCCAAGGCCTTGGGGATGGGATAGGAGCCAACCTTGAAGAGTTTGCAGGGGGGCGATCCGTTCCCAGTGATTTCCTGGACATAGGTCCAGCTTACCCCGCCGGCGGCTATGCCCAGGGTTCCCGCTCCAGAGAGCCGGCTGCCCGGCGCAGAGGGGTCTTCCGCCAGCAACTCCAGGTCCTTTTCGATTTGGAGGTGGCTGCGGTAGGTCAAACTGGGAAAGATCACCCACCGGCCGCCGGCCTTGTCAAAACCCGCCGGGGTTTTGCGGGGCAGGTCTTCCAGGATTTCCACCCCCGCGTAACTGTGGCAGACCCGGGTGGTGGGCCGGAAGATCACCGGCCGGCCGTACTTTTCAGAACACGCAAAGGCGTCGGCGATCATGAGATAGGCTTCCTCAGGCGTGGCGGGATCAAAGACGGCGAGTTTGGCAAAAATGCCGAAGCGCCGGGTGTCCTGTTCGGTCTGGGAAGAAAGCGGGCCGGGATCGTCCGCCGCCGCTACCACCAGGGCCCCGGCAACGCCCAGGTAGTTCAGGCTCATCAAGGGATCGGAGGCCACGTTGAGACCCACCTGCTTCATGGTTACCAGTGCCCTGGCCCCTGCGCAGGCGGCTCCCGCGGCAAGCTCCAGGGCGGTCTTTTCGTTTACCGACCATTCGGCATAGACCCTATCCCCCCAATTCCGGGTTTGTATTTCCCTCAGAATGGTTTCAAGGATTTCAGTGGAGGGCGTTCCGGGATACCCGGCAACCACCGATACCCCGGCCCGCAGGGCCCCCAGGGCAAGGGCCTCATTTCCCATGAGTAATTGTTTATCGCCCATCATAACACGCTTTGAAGAAACTGCCGGGTCCGGGGATTTTCCGGTTTGCTGAATATATCGCCGGGAACGCCGCTTTCCAGCATCGCTCCGTCGAACATAAATACCACCCGGTCCGCGGCTTCCCGGGCAAAGCCCATTTCATGGGTAACCACCAGCATGGTCATGCCCCCCTGGGCAAGGCCCTTCATCACCCCCAAGACCTCCCCCACCAGTTCCGGGTCTAGGGCGCTGGTGGGCTCGTCAAAGAGCATGATCTTGGGGTCCATGGCCAGGGCGCGGGCAATGGCCACCCGCTGCTGCTGGCCCCCGGAAAGTTGGGAAGGATAGGCGTCGAGTTTGTCGCCCAAGCCGACCCGTTCCATAAGCAGCCGGGCCTTTTCCCGCGCCTCACCGGTCCGGCGCTTCCGCACCTGCACCGGGGCAAGGATCACGTTCTCTAGGGCCGTCTTGTGGGGGAAGAGGTTGAAACGCTGGAACACCATCCCCACCTCCAGGAGGACCAGGTTCCGCTCCTGCGGGCGCATCTTAATCCGGTTCACCCCGTGCCGACAGTCAAAGAGCAGTTTGTCTTCTATATATATCTGCCCTTCATCAATGGTTTCCAGCCGGTTGAGGGAACGGAGATAGGTGGACTTGCCCGCCCCGGAAGGGCCGATGATACAGACTACCTCCCCCTGTTCCACGGTTAGAGACGCCCCCTTGAGTACTTCCAGGGGCTCCCGTCCAGGGCGTCCGTGAAAGGTCTTGCGGACATCCACGGTTTTAATCATGGCCATAGGCCGCCTCACTCATAGACCGAATGGTTCTTTTCCAGCCGGTGGAAAATCAGGGTAAATACCGCGGTGATGGCGAGGTACAGCGCCATAGCCGGGATGTAGACCAGGGCGGAACGGGTGGAGCCTTCGATGTTCCGGGTGGTCTTGGTGATGTCCACCAGGGCGATGATCGACACCAGGGATACATCCTTGAGCATCATGATGAATTCGTTCCCTACCGGGGGGATGATCCGCCGGATAGACTGGGGGATGATCACAAAGCGCATAGTCTGGGCGTAGGAAAGCCCCAGGGCCCGGGCCGCCTCGCTCTGGCCTTTATCAATGCTCTGAATCGCCGCCCGGATGATCTCCGCGCAGTAGGCCGCCGAGTTCAGGCTGAAGGCGATGAAGGCATAGATAAACCGGTCCGCCTCGGCGCTCCCGGTGTTGAGCAGGAAGGCCCGTGAGATCATGGGGAGGGCATAGTAGATAAAATAGAGCTGCATGAGGAGCGGGGTCCCCCGGAAGAAGAACACATAGGCCCCGCAAATCCGGGAGAGGACGGGGTTTTTCGCCATTTTCCCCAGGGCGATAAAGAAGCTCAAGGCCAGCCCCGCCGAAACCGCGAGTATCGTGAGGCTTATGGTGATCCGGGCGCCGTTCAGAAGGGGAGGCAGCCAAACGATGATTTTTTGCAGGGAGTCCATGTTTATCCTTCCATACCGCAACACGGCTGCGGGGGCGGGCTACAGCCCTTCGCCCCGCCGCGGGCTTCCATCCCGCCTTTGTCCGCTGACGGCTTGACTATTATGCCGCGCAAGCGGCTTGCCTTTCCCGCCCGTTGGCCGGCGCGGGGGCGGCCCGCAACGCGCCGGGCGCGGCCGTGTCCGTTTTGCTGATACGCCCCTTCCCCCTTAACCGGTCCTTGGTCACAGTGCGGTAAATCCTTGCCTGGATTAAAGGTCTGTCCATAAAGCAACCGGCTTTATGGACAGACACTAACCAGCCCTTCCCTTGGTTAGCGGACTGAGGAAACCATATCCAATTTGAAGATTTCCATGGACAGCTTCAGCATGGTTCCGTCGGCGAAGAGGGCGTCCAGGGCCTTGTTAATTTCAGCGGTGAGGGCGTCGTTTCCTTTTTTCAGACAGACCCCGAACTTTTCATCCGCCGGACCTTGCCAGACAATCTCAAAGGGGCTGTCCGCGGGGGCAACGTAGTCCTGGGCTACCAAAAGGTCGGTAATGATCACGTCCACCCGGCTCAGTTTCATTTCATCAAAGCAGTTCATCACCTTTTCATACTCGTAGGGGGTGAATTGCAAGCCCTCATTGGCAAGGCGCTCCATGAAAATGTCCGAAGTGGTTTCCGCCTGGTAGGAGACCCCAAGACCGGCGCACTCCTCGGGGCTCCGGGCCTTGACCGGGGAACCTTTGAGGAGGACCATGGCCAGGGCGTTCCCCACATAGGGCCTGCTGAAGTTATGGGCCGCGAGGCGGGCCTCGGTGATAGTAACCGAGGACATGACGCAGTCGTATTTCCCGGTCTCCACCCCGGCGAAGATGCCGTCCCAGGAGGTATCCTCGAATTGAACCTTGAGGCCCATCTTGGCGGCGACCGCCTTGGCCAGCTCCACATCAAACCCGATGGGGGTTTTCCCGTCGGCGTCGTAATACTCCATAGGGGGATAGCCGATTTCCATGCCCACCGAGAGAATCCCCGGCTTAAGGGTAAATCCGCCTCCCCCTTGGGCGACATCCTTTGGTTCCTCCCGGCGTTTACAACTTAGAAAGGCGGTTCCCGATAGAACCAGGACCGTAAGCGCCAAGGCAGCGGTTTTTTTCAGATACATACATTTTTCCTCCTTAATAACGAATCATATAAACAGCGTCTCTTGCGGGAGAACGGGTCTATTCTACCACGCAGCCGCCGTCCGGTCAATAAAAAAACAGGGAGCGCGGCTGGGCCAGCGCATATAAACTTTTGGGCGCGTTTTTGCCCCGCAAAAACCGCGCTTTCCGCTTCAATCGCTTGCGCGGGACGGGGGCGCCGCCCCCGGAACCCCCGCTGGGAGGCCGAAAGGCCCCCCAGCCCCCCCCCATAAAAAGTTTATACGCGCTGGCCCTGGGGAGCGCGGCGATTCTCGTTATACCCCCGGGGGTTCGGGGGCCTCTTGACCCATATTTCCAGTCATGCTACCCTGAAACCCATGTCAGGGAACGCGTTTAAAAAATTAGGATTTTTTTCAAAAAATAACTTCAAATTAACCGAACTTGGCACGATTTTTGCTCTCTCTCTCTCTCTCTCTCTGGTACAAATGTATAGTAGTTTCTAATACCCGCGCCTGTTGTGTCCGCATAACCCTATTCCCGCCAAACATTTTGGGCCGCCCTAGCGGGCCGGAAATCCTAAGACCTATAAAATCCCATACCAATTTCCGCCGCAGGGCGTGTTATGGAAAGTATTTTACGCCGCCCCCTGGCGGTGATAAAAGCCCTGTCCGTTGGACAGGGGATACCAGGACGCTGTTGGCATACCATGAATGTTGGCCGTGAACCGGCAAGATTTTTACGGCTGCCGCAGGGTTTTGCGGAAATTTGCGTGAAGGAGAAAAATATGGCAAAGATTCTTGGGAAAAGCCCGATGGCGCGGCTTGACGCGCTCCCAGCGGCGGTACAACACGCTGGAGCCGCGCCGGCGAGCGTGAGCGGCGGCGGTTGTGACGGCGGCTGCAAGGGCGGTCCGGCTATTTATTGCGATTAGCCTGGGGACATCAAACAGAAAGGAGAAAAAACATGGCAAATAAAAAATCCGCGCAAGTTCTTTTAACCCGGCATGCTCTGGTATTTTCATGGAGCATTTTATGAAAAAGACGCTTTTCAGCCTTAGCCTTATTATGATTGCTTCAGCGGCCTGTTTTTCGCGGGAATTGATAGGGAGCAGGCTGAAATATGAAATAAGGGGAGGATCGGAGCGCAGGTTCGTAGCAGAAATTGGCGATGTATACGAGGATGGCTGGGGTTATCAATTTTCCATTCAACACAATGTAGCGGACATCTATGATATTTTTGCTACCAGTATTTATTTTCATAGAAAAATAGGCGCAGCGGACCTCTATTCCCAGGATTTTCCAGAGGTTATTTCCCGGTATATTATCAGAACAAGCCAAGAAGGAAACCATTCGCCAGAGTGGCGGCAATACGCTTCTGCCATCGCGGCCAGGATAACCCAATATGTAAAAGGGTTTCACCGCCGTTAAAACAGGGCGGATAAAAAATCTGTTTTAGAACAAACAAGGAGACCGTTATGCATTCAAACGATGAAAAACAAAACCCTTCTTTAGCGGTTATCGCGTTTATATTTGGAGTTTTAGGCGCGTCTGGAATACTAGCCGATGAATGGGGCCTTCTCATATCATTAGGTTTTTCTATAACCGCAATAGTATTGGGAGTAAGAGCCCGTAAAGACGCGCTCTTGTCAAATCAAAAAACCGAATTGGCTACCGGGGCCTTTGTGCTTGGCATTGTATTTACCGTCTGGAACGCGATTAAAATAGTATTCTGGATTTTAGTGCTCTTTACGTTTTTGTCATTGTTAAGAAGTTGTTCAGGCGGTTATTAAGCCGGTTGATACCAACGGCTCCCCCGCTGAAGTGAATGTCCCAGGGAGCCGGAAGGTTTCCCCAATGCGGTAATCCCCTTGCGGGGGAGGCTTAGGGCAGTGAAGCGGCGCGGCCCTTGTGGGGCGTGGGGGTAAAACCTTAAAACAAGAAAGTATTTTACGCCGCCCCCTGGCGGTGATAAAAGCCCTGTCCGTTGGATAGGGGATACCAGGACGCTGTTGGCATACCAGGAATGTTTGCCATGAAACCGGCAAGATTTTTGCGCCTGCCGCGGGGTTCTGGAGAAATTTGGGTGAAGGAGAAAGAACATGGCAAGGATTCTTGGAAAAAGCCTGATGGCGCGCCTTGACGCGCTCCAGGCGGCGGTACAACACGCGGGCGGAGCGCCGGTGAGCGTGAGCGGCGGCGGCTGCCAAAACAATTGTTCCGGCAATTGTGACGGCGGCTGCAAGGGCGGCTGCGGCAGCAACTGCAGCAACGGTTGTGACGGCGGCTGCAAGGGCGGTTCGGCTATTTATTGCGATTAGCCGGGAACATCAAACAGAAAGGAGAAAGAACATGGCAAGGATTCTTGGAAAAAGCCTGATGGCGCGGCTTGACGCGCTCCAGGCGGCGGTACAACACGCGGGCGGAGCGCCGGTAAGTGTGAGCGGCGGCGCCTGCGGCGGAACCTGCTCCGGCGGGTGCAAAGACAGTTGCAGCGGAGACTGCTATGGCGGCTGCAGAACCGGCTGCGACGGCGGCTGCAAAGGCGGCTGCGCCAATACCGACAGCAACGCTTGTTATCCAAACTAATTAAAAAAAAGAAAACCGGCGGGAATTCCGTATCAGCGGGTTTCCCGCCGGTGTTTTTGTTTCAACTGAATAAAAAGGAATTGTATGGAAGAAACACGGCCTTCAATGGCTTTTTCGCCTACCCTCTGCGTAACGCATAACTGCAACCTGGACTGTATCTACTGCTATCAAAAACATTCCCCCCAGGAGCGCATGGAGCTTGATACGGCAAAACACGCGATAGACTGGATATTCACCCACATCCCGGACCATTGCGATTCAGTGGAAATCGGCTTTATCGGCGGCGAACCGCTGCTGGAATTCCCTTTGCTTAAAGATATAGCCGCCTACACGCTGTCAGAAAAACGCCCCAAACCGTTTATCTTTTTCGCGTCCACCAACGGCACGGTTCTGACCGGTGAAATGAAAGAATGGTTCACCGCGCATAAGGATCATTTTGTGCTGGGCTTAAGCCTTGACGGAACAAAGGCTACCCACGACCATAACCGCGGCAATTCCTTTGACAAGATAGACACCGCTTTTTTCCGGCGCACCTGGCCCCGTCAAAACGTCAAGATGACGCTCTCTGATTATTCCCTGGGCCGTTTAGCGGAGGATATCAAATATCTTCATGCCCTGGGATTTGCCGAGGTTGGCGGGGTCAATCCCGCGGAAGGTGATTTTGACTGGGACAAGGACGAATACATAGCCATGCTTATCCCGCAGTTGGCGGAACTCGCCGGTTTCTACGCGGAAAACGAGGGCTTGAAAATCTGCCAGATGCTGGATAAACAGCTTGCGGTATGCGAGGGTAAGGAAAAACTAAAAAAATGGTGCGGCATCGGTACGGGCACCCCCTTCTTTGACGTGGACGGCAAACGCTACCCCTGCTCCTACATTACGCCCATGACCTTCCCGCCCTTAGATCTGGCCGCTATCCTCCAGACCGATTATGCCGCTGAAGAAAACTTTGTAGACCAGGACTGTTATGAACAGTGCTACATCTACCCGGTATGCCCCACCTGCGCGGGGGCTAACTATATGGTCAACCGGAGTTATAAGCGGCGGAATAAAAACAAGTGCCGCATCCAAAAACTGGTTGCCCTCTTCATTGCCGATTTGCAGGCCAACCTTATCGCAAAGAATCCCCGGCGCTATGACGATACCACGCGGTACCATACCATCACGGCGATAAAAAAAATCCGCGAGCTGTTCCTGCCGGAGTTCGCGGAATTTCTTGGAACCGGAGACTAGGTACATGCCTGAACACAAAGTCCCGGACACATCATCCCGGCTCACTTCAGAAATCCTCAGCGATTACATCAAGGCGCCTTCCACGGGGCTGTGGATAGGGCTGGGGGGCATTGCTGTTTTGACCGCTGCGGCGGTCATCTGGGTTTTGAACAGCAATATTGCTGTGTTGCAATTGTTTTTCAATTAGCCTTCAGCCTCATGGGTAATGTACGCAAAAAGAGGGTCCCTGTACCGCTGGTAATGCAGATGGCAATGCAGGAATGCGGCGCGGCGGCGCTTGCCATGATACTGGCATATTACAAAAAGCGGGAGCCCCTGGCGCGGCTCCGTGAAGACTGCGGCGTATCCCGGGACGGCGCATCCAGCGTCAACATAATGCGGGCTGCGGAAAAGCATGGATTTGAGGCGGAACAGCGCAGCGTCAGCGCCGGGGCATTGGAAAACGCCCGCCCGCCGTGTATTCTCCATTGGCAGCAAAAACATTTTGTTGTACTCTGCGGATTTTCAAGGAAACATGCGTACATTAACGACCCCTCATTGGGACGGATGCGCCTTGAACAGGATGAATTGGGGCGTTCGTTTTCGGGAACCGCGTTATTTTTCACGCCCGGCCCTGGGTTTAAACCTTCCGGGAAGCCGCCCAGCGTACTTGCCTTTGTCCGCTCCCGCCTAAAAGGAATGTTTCCGCCTTTTATTTTTCTGGCCCTCTCGGGCCTGCTTTCCGCTCTTTTTGGAATAGTTAATCCGGTGTTCACCCGGGTCTTTATCGACAGAATACTCTCCCCGGCAGACACGGGGCCGCTTTTGCCCCTGATCGCGGCGATGACCGCGGCGGCGCTTGCGGCTTTTACCGTACAGGTTTTGAATACCCTATACCTGCTTAAAACCGAAGGGAAATTTGCGGTAACCGCAAACGCTGATTTTGTCAGCCATGTCTTTCACCTGCCCGTCAGTTTTTTCCAGCGCCGCATGGCCGGCGACATTGCCCAGCGGCAGAATATCAATCAAAATATAGCGTCCGCGCTTTTGCACACCCTGGCGCCCCAGCTCCTCAACACGGGTATGCTGGTTTTCTATCTTACCGTGATGATCCGTTACAGTCCGCCGCTTACGGCTATCGGCGCAGGCACGGCGCTTATTAATATTTTTTTAACTGCGGTTATCACAAAAAAACGGATTGAAATAGCCCAGCTCCAGATGCGCTTAAGCGGCGATCTTATTGGAACAGCCATGTCCGGCCTGCGGATGATTGAGACCTTGAAATCCTCCGGCGCGGAGGGGCGCTTTTTTGAGAAATGGGCGGGCTGCCAGGCGGCGATGAGCAATATGGAGGTACGCTTTATCCACACCAGCCGGTTTCTGGGATCAATGCCCCAGTTGGTACAGAATCTGTCCGGCTTTGCCATTCTCGGCCTTGGGGTTACGCTGATTATGAACGGCAGTTTCAGCGCCGGTATGCTGATGGCGTTTCAGGGTTTTCTTAGCGCCTTTGCCGCGCCAATGCAGTCGCTCCTGGACGCGGGCAGGCAAATTCAGGAAATGCGCGTGAACATGGAACGCATTGATGACGTGATGCATTATCCCGCTGAACGCAGCTCCCCGCCGCCCAATCTCCCGCCCAGTAAAAAAGAAGACCCTGGTTCAACTATCCTTTTAATGCGCAAGGTTTCCTTCGGCTATTCCAAATTATCGCCGCCGCTGATTGTTGATTTCGATCTGAGGCTGGAAACAGGCAAATCCGCGGCCCTGGTGGGAAAGACCGGCTGCGGCAAGTCAACGGTTCTCAATCTGGCCGCGGAACTGTACAAACCGGATTCCGGGACGGTTCTTTTTTCAGAGGTCCTGGCCAAAAATTCAGTTTCGTTTGTAAGCCAGAACATCTGTCTTTTTTCCGATACCATAAGAAACAATCTGAAATTCTGGGACGATTCGATTTCTGACGACGCCATGATCGCCGCGGCGGAGGAAGCGCGGATTCACCATCTGATTATGCTCCGGGGCGGCTATGACGCTATGATACAGAAAAACGGCATGGGATTTTCCGGCGGTGAACGCCAGCGGCTTGCGCTTGCCCGGGCCCTGGCAAGGAACCCCTCGCTGCTGCTGCTGGACGAGGCAACCAGCGCGCTGGATATAAAAACAGAAGCTGAAATCATGCGGGCCATAGCGAAACGCCGCGCCGCTTGTATTATCGCGGCCCACAGGCTTTCGACGGTCCGTAATTGCGATGAAATTATTGTCCTGGAAAACGGCAGAATCGCGGAACGGGGCATACATGAAGAACTGCTGCAAAAGAATAATGCCTACGCAAGGCTGCTGGCGGCTGGTTAATAGTTAATCACCGTGCAAAACAAACTGATAGAAACGGTGAATGAAATTCTCCCGCATCTGGGCATACAAAAAACGAAGCCCCCCGAGGCAGACGCGCTGTTTGAAGAGATGCCGGCGGATGAACAGATGGACCTGCTCTTGCGGAATTCGGGGGCGCGTAAAAGGACGGTTCAGCTCCACGGCGAATGGTACAAAGACGGCGCGGGCCCCCTGCTTGGCGAAACCAGCCAAGGGCTTATCGCGCTCATACCAGGCGTTTTCGGCGGCTACCGGTACAAGGACCGCCGCTCCGGGAAGTCAATAAGGGTCAGCAAAAAAACGGCAAAGGCCATTGACGAATTCGCCTATTGTTTTTATCCTCCCCTGTCCGCGTCGTCAGCGGGTAAAATAACCCTAAAGGATATTCTGCGTTTCATGTTCCAGGTGACGCCAAAATCTTTGTACAGCATCTATCTTTTGTTTTTGCTGCTGGTGATTGTTACCGGCCTTTTGCGTCCCTGGGTGTACAATATATTTTTTACCCTGGTGATTCCCGGAAAGAACCATCTGCTTTTGATTTCAACCATGGCGCTGCTTTTCGGCGTTAGTTTTTCGCTGTTTCTTATGGCGGTTTGCCGTGATTTGCTTTTATCCCGCTGTTCTTCCCAGATCAGCCTCAAGGCTGAGGCGGCGTTTATGGATAGAATGTTGGAACTGCCGGTTTCGTTTTTCAAAAAGTTTAATGAAGGAGAACTGGCGGACCGTGTTTCATCGGCATCCCAATTCTGCGGCATTGTTTTTGAATACGTGATTTCCGCCCTTGTTTCCGCGTTGTTTTCGCTGATTTATATAAGCCAAATACTCAAGTATGCGCCGCCGCTGCTTTTCCCCTCCCTGTTTTTTATCGCGGTGAACCTTTTGATTTTTCTTGCGGCGGTCTGTTCCTGCGCGGATATTCTGGACAGGCGCTATGAAAAACAGGCCGGCCTGAACGGTTTTGTTTTTGAGCTTCTTTCGGGCATTGAAACAATCAAATGCTTTGGCGCGGAAAAGCGGGCCCTTGGGCAATGGGAAAAACGCTATGCGGCGCTTGCAAAGCTCTATTACCGGCTGCCCTTTATAGTCACATGTTACCCGGCGCTTAAAATGCTCACCGCCGCCGCCGCCGGCATCGTGAATTTTGTGATTGCCTCCCGGAGCGGCCTTGGGGCCGCGGACTTTGTTTCATTCATGATTAGTTTTGGCATATTGAACGGTATGCTGACTTCGGTTACGCGCTCCGTTGAGTATCTTGCCGGCTTAAAGCCGCTGCTGAAATTTCTCAATCCCCTGATGGATCAGGAACGGGAAATTCAAAGCATGAAAGAACCCGTAACCGCGCTGGAGGGAGACATTGTTCTGGAAAATATCAGTTTTAGGTATACGGAAAACGGGCCTCCGGTGCTTGACCATTTTTCGATGCGCGTAGGTAAAGGCGGGTATGCGGCTATTACGGGAAAGACGGGTTCCGGCAAGTCAACAATTTTTCGCCTGCTCCTTGGCTTTGAAAAACCGCAAAACGGAGAGATTCTGTTTGACGGCAGGAACATAAACAGCATTGATGTAAAGTCGCTGCGCCGGAACATTGGTTCGGTACTCCAAACAAGCAGTCTTTTTCAGGGGACGGTTTTTGAAAACATCGCCCTGAATGTCCCGGAACTTACCCTGGAGGAAGCCTGGGAGGTCTGTGAAACCGCGGCCATTGCGGAGGACATCCGCGCCCTGCCCATGGGGATGTATACGGTGGTTTGCGAAGGGGCCTCGAATTTTTCCGGCGGCCAGCAGCAGCGGCTTTTGATTGCCCGGGCCCTGGCCCCGCATCCAAAGATTCTGCTCCTGGACGAAGCGGTAAGCGCCCTTGACAACATCACCCAGCGGAAAATCGAAGACGCCCTTTCAAGGCTGCGGATAACCCGGATTATTATCGCGCACCGGCCTTCCTCTGTCCGCAATTGCGATTCCATTACAACCCTGGAAGGCGGCTGAGTTCATACAGAGACGCTGCTTATGGGGGACGTAAAAAAACAGTATTATTGCGGCAAAGAACCGGCGGCATAAAACCGTCGCCGTATGTTGTCTTGAGAGCCAAGGGAAAGG
>JAITHL010000187.1 GCA_031279975.1 Treponema sp.
AGCACATAGCCTTGGGCTTCAGGATTTTGGATAATGAACCGCACCTTGTATTCCCCCACGCCGTTGAGCTTGACGTTGCCCCCGTAATGGGGCCCGTCGCTGGCGTTCATGGGCATAAAGGTCCCCTCCGACTTCCAGCCTCCGGCCTGGGTAATCTCGTAGCGCACCGTCAGGTTCGGCACAAAGTCCCCCACGCCGTAGCCCAGATCGTTGGTCAGGGCGGAAATATCCGCCTCAAGGTGAACGTCCGCCTGAGCCGCGGGCAGCCCCGCCGACGCGGGGACCATGTCCACCGGCTGAAAATACACGCCCGCCACATTGAGGGGTCCAAGCTCCCGGTCGTCCCCCAGGGAGAATTCCTCAAAGCCCGCGGCCTCGCCGGGGTTCACCGTGCTGGCGGGTTTGGTTCCCTGTGGCTGCTGCTTTCCGCCGGCAAAGGCCGCCGCGGCGCAGAATCCGAACAAAACGAGTACCAACAGTTTTCTCATGGTACTACCTCCTATACATTTTCTCATGTTCATAAAGAACCTGAGTTGTTGCCGGTTTTAAAGGGGGAAGCCTCCCCCCCGCATCAGACTGGCCTCGCGGCAAGTCTGAAGCTACCCCCTCTGCGGGGGTTCCCCCCCCGCAACGCCCCCGCCGGGGGGCCGGAGGCCCCCCGGCCCCCCCGGTTTTTTTCCCCGCCGGGTCTGTATAGTAAAGACCGCGGCGGTCAGGGCCAGCAAAAGAAGCTGGGGGATCAACGTTTGTACCGTGGGAAATATCCCCAAGATGTCAACGGTAATGAAGTTGAAGGGCAGCATGGTAACGGGGATCACGCTTCCTTCCTGCAATTCCTTGATGCCCGTGCCGGTAAAGGCAATGCACATAATAAAGAGCAGTACGCTGGTTCCCATAAAGAAGGGTTTCAGGGGCAGCTTGACGCTCACCGCCCGGATCAGCGCGTACACTATTGCCAGCATCACAACGCCCGCCGCCAGGCCCAGCCAGATCATGTTCATAGCGTCCCGGTTTCCCGCCAGCAGCGCCTGATAGAACAGTATCGTTTCCGCCCCTTCCCGGAATACCGCCAGGAACGCGGCGAAGGTCAGGGAAAACACGCTGCCCTTGGTGATGGAGCGTTCCACCTTCCCCTTGATATAGCCGGTCCAGGCTTCGGCTTCGGCCTTGGAAATCATCCAGTTGCTCACATAAAAAAGCACCCCCACGGCGATGAGCATGGTTACCCCTTCGATGATCTCCTGGCCCTGGCCCTGGACGCCGGAGATAAGGGCGTTGAGGGCCCAGGCCAATAGGACGCTCATGCCCAGGGCGATAAGGCAGCCCCAATAGACCGCCCGGACGTTTTTCTTGTCCCCCCGTTTTAAGAGGTACGCGATAATGGCCCCCACAATGATAATCGCCTCAAACCCTTCCCGGAGTATGATGAGGAGGGAGCCCAGAAAGGCCCCCCAGGGACTGCCCGCGGTCTGGTCCAGCGCGGCGGCGTCTTCGGCTAGGTATGCCGAAAGGGTATCTAGGCTTTTCTTCACCGCGGCCGCCGGTTCTCCACGGGTCATTTCTTTTTTCACCATACTGAACTGGTACTCCACGGCGCTGGCCCGGGCCCCGGAAATTTGGGTCAGCACGGTTTTTTCAAAACCCAGCTTTTCGTAAAATTGAAAGTACGCATGGTCCACCTGATCCTTAGCGCCCTTGGGGTCTCCGCCCCGGTACAGCTCGTAAGCCCGGTCGAAAACCGCGGCCATCTCCTGGGCGGTCCGGGTCCAGCTCCTCGACGAGGCGGCGGGTTCCTCGTGCCCGTCAAGCCGCCGGGCGGTTACATTCAATAGATGGTTGAGCTGGTTAAAATCCTCCCGCGCCGCGCTTTGAGACTTGCCCGCGCCCAGGGAATCCGCCACATAGTCAAACCACTCATCGATGTTCCGCGCCCGGTCCTCAGAAACGCGGGACTTCACCTCAGCTTCAAAGGCCCCCTGATAGTATTGGGTATAGGCCCGCCGCACATGGGCCTTCGCGCCCTCAAGGTCCCCGGCCACAAAACGGTAATACCCTTCGCTTAAAACCAGGCGCATTTCCCGCTCCAGCTCCTCCCAGGGTCCGGCCTCCGCGTACCCCCGCCCGGCGGCCAGGCAAAGCGAGCAAAAAATGATAGCTAAGACTAACTTTTTCATCCCCCCTTCTCCACGGCGCCTATGGTCCTGGTTCATAGAAAATCTCCTTAATAATTAGTCCATAAAAACTTTGTTAATTCATCTTAACAAATTGGCAAAAAACCGTCAAGCGGATTTTCAGCGTTTTTTTGAAAATTTTCCGTCAAGTCCGCATTTGGGCCGCCCCCCTCCTTGGCCCCAGGGCGCCTTGAAAAATGACAGGCCGCGCCGGCTTCCGCGGACCCCTTGACAACGCCCGGCCCGGCAAGCGCTTGCCGCCAGACGCGCCGGCGTTTCTCCCCGCCTTCCCGCCGGAGCGTCCGCCCTGTCTTAGGCGGCATTTTTTGAAATTCTTGTAAAAATTAGAAAGGAACTAAGGGGGCACTCAGTAATTCCTAGCGCAACTCAAACAATACTTCCTTGGGCGCGCGAAAGTCAAGCGTTTTTCCCGGCCTGTCATTTAAATCTTTCGCTATTTGCGCGACA
>JAITHL010000207.1 GCA_031279975.1 Treponema sp.
ATCGAGGATTTAATCAGTGTATCTTACCCGCATTTGCGTAATGAAATGAGCAAATGCAGAGGGTAACGCTGATTAGCGTCAAGTTAATCAGCGTTACCCTAATGGTTCCGCTGCGCGGAACCACCCCGGCGGGGGCGTCGCGGCGCAATCCGGCTTCGCCGGATTGCGCGGATAGAGTTTGCGCTCGCGCAAACTCTCAAGCAAAAGCCGCTCTGCGGCTTTTGCTGTCCCCGCATGGGGGGCAGTGGAGAACCCGGAGGGTTCGGAACGAGGGGGGCTTGCCCCCCGCTAATCCCTTGAGTTGCTGACAGGGGGAAACTCCCCCCGCCGCGGCGCACAATAGGATTACCAGCGCGTATTTTTCGCGGTTTTCCGTAGGAAAACGAAAAAATAATAGGGTAACGCCGGTTGTAATCAGCGTTACCCGGTGAGGAGTGTTATGAAACACCGCAGCTTTATTATGCTATGCCTATTAGCCGGAAGCGTCCTGGCATCCGCCCAAGACGCCGCGTCCATCATCAAAGCATCCCGGAACCGCATCAAGGCGGACACCGTATCGAGCCGGTCCCGGATGGTCATTACCGCTAAAAACGGGACCGCCACCGAGCGCCTGATCGATCAGTATTCCAAGGACGACGCCCAGGGCCGCGGCCGGTCGGTGATCGTATTCCAGCAGCCCCAGGCCGTGGCGGGGACCCGGTTCCTCTCCCTGGAAAGCGGCGGGAACAACAATGATCAGTGGATATACCTGCCCGCCCTGAACCGGGTGCGCCGCATCGCGGCATCCGAAGGCTCCAGCAGCTTTATGGGCACCGATTTCAGCTATGACGACATCGCTTCCGCCAATCGGGACGCGAATTTGGACAACCATACCCTGGCGCGGGAGGAAACGCTGAACGGCAAGGCATGTTATGTTATCGAGTCCAAACCCAAGGACGGCTCCTACCAGTATTCCCGTATGGTCTCCTGGATCGATAAGGATACGCTGATTAGTTATAAACTCGAACTCTACGACAAGCGGAACGCCCTGGTGAAACGGGTGGAGATGCAGGACATCAAGGATTTCCAGGGGCGGCTTACCCCCGCCAAGACCGTCATGACCACCGTGGGCGCGGGAACCTTTACCACGATATATATAACCATACTCAAGTACGACGATCCCATCCCCGAATCGGTCTTTACCCCCCGGTTCTTGGAAACCGGGAGGCCGTGATGCGGACCGGGAAGCCCCGCTTTCCCCGGGTCCTGGGGGCGGCGGCCTTGCTGTTCCTGGCCGTTTCCCTTTCCGCCCAGGACGGCTTCGGCTTTGGTTTCGGCGACGGTACAGAGGAAGCCGGCGCTGGCGGCCCGGCGGCGGGCGGCGGCGGCTCTCCGGTCTTAGGCGGGATTGCCTCCTTCATTACCGGGGCAACCGTACATGGGAAGGCCCAGGCCAAGTTCCAAGTCTACGGGCAGGAGTTTGAATCGGAGGACCGCTTTAAGAACATCAAGCTGGGGGACCTGTTCCGGGGGCGTATCGATTTTAAAGCCAGCGCTTCCAACGCGGAGGCCCTCATCAGCCTGAACCTGATCCCCAATCAGGAGGAGCCCGTCAAGAGCCTGGGTATCCACGAGGCATACCTGAAAGCCTTTTTCGGCCCCCTTAACATCCAAGGGGGGTTCTGCAAACTGACCTGGGGCAAGGCGGACAGTCTGGGACCCCTGGATGTGATCAATCCCCTGGACTATTCGGACCTTTCGGCCATGACGGACCTGGAGGAAATTAAGATAGCCCGGCCCTTGCTCCATGCGTCTCTGAAGCTCGGCGCTTTCACGCAGGTGGAGGCGGTCTTTGTCCCCTGGTTTGAGGGCCACCATTTTTCCCAAAGGAAAACTGACCGGTGGACCCCCCGCTTGTACCGGGAACTCCCGGACCGGCTGGGGGGCCATATTATCGGCATGGTCCCTCCAGATATGCAAGAACAGGTGGCCGGCCTCATGGCCGAACGCATGGACAGCCACGAGCCGTCCCTGCCCGCTACCACGGCCCTGGAATATGCCCAAGGGGGGGCGCGGTTTACCGCAACCACAGGGCCGGTTGATTGGGGCGTCCAGTACTATAGCGGCTTCCTGCCCCGGCCCGCGGTGGCGCTCAATCAAGCGGGCTTAGAGGCCGCCCAACAGGCCGCCGCGGCCGGCCTCGGCGCGGGAAAAGACCTCGCAACGGTGATGGCCGGGATACCGCTGGACTCCCTGTATACCATCCAGTATAACCGGTTCCACCATATCGGGGCGGACTACGCCCAGGTTGTTCTTGGGTTTAACCTCCGGGGCGAATTGGGGGCGAATATCACCGGCGATAGGGATGGCGGCGACGGCCTGGTGTATAACCCCTCGCTGGTATGGTCCGCGGGGTTTGACCGGACTATGCCCTGGGGGATAACCGTAAACCTCCAGATCAACGAAAGCATCCGCCTGCGGTATAACCGCATCGGCGCGGACAGCCTTTTCGACACGGAAGCCGAAACCCATCCCACTACCACCCAGCTTACCTTCCGGACGGACAAAAAACTATTCGGGGATAAGCTGGAGCTTAAAGCGACGGTTATCTGGGGCATTGAGGACATGGATTGCTACGTTATCCCCGCCCTGGCCTGGACCCAGGGGGATATTGTCCTGGAAGTATCCGGCGGCGTCTTCGGCGGCAAGGACCGGCTGGGGGAGTTAAGCCAGTACCGGGATAATCATTTTGTCAAAACCCTGCTGACCTATAGGTTTTGAGGAAAAATACGTCCTACACCCCCGGGCCAGCGCGCTATGTATGCTAATTCTTTATGTTGTAAAGAATTACGATTTTAGCCTAAAAAATGAGCGCAAGCTAATTCTTTATGTTATAAGGAATTGGAAAACATGGCGCACTGGCCCTGGATTTCCCCTCAACAATTCGATTTGTGGTTGTGGTGAAACCGCGCTTTTTCGGGAGCTTTCTTTCCGGGGAACCTCCCGGTCCCCCCCTTAAGTTGTTGACAGTGGAATATTCCCCCGCATATTGATTGACATCATACGGCGGCTGCTCTATTTGGGCATGGAGCCGAAGGGGTATTTAACCAGTTCCTCAAAGAGGCCGTCAAAGAAGCGGATTTTAGTTTCCGGGGGAATAGCGGCGCGGTCGATCCGCATACTTATACTCCTTGTGGACTTTCATCCGGCGGATTTTCACCGGCGGATGACCTGGCGCGGTGCTGTTATGCCCCGGGCTGGGAACTCCTGGTAAATACCGGGGTCTACAATATATCCACAGGCCGGGCCATCAAGCTGAATCCCGGCGAAATAGACTGTGCCGCCAAGTACCAGAAACAGACCCTCGTCATAGGAAAGGGTAAGGACAGATTCACCCTCCGCGACAGGAAGGCGGAGGACCCCCGGAAGCCGGGGGCCTCATGGGGGAACCCCGGCTGTCCCGCGCCGGACCCCTTAGCCCCCCAGTTTGCTTGCAAATACCGGCCAATTTGTTTATAGTTACCCCGGAGGCATCATAGGCGCAAACGGCCGGTACAAAGACAGCGTTTTCTCGTTTCTGTTCAGCGGCAGCGCCGCCCTGCGGTCGGCTCTACGGCGCTTTGGAAGGCGCGGCATTGCCCCCCGGTGTGCCCATTGAATTGAATACCCTCTCCGGCGTTCTGTACATGGGACAAATCAATGACATATCCTTTACCATCGGGAACCGCCTGGTAATAGTCCTTGAACACCAAAGCACGGTAAATCCCAATATGCCCCTGCGCCTGCTCATGTACCTTGCCCGCATTTACGAAAAAATCATCGAGCGGCGGAAGCTGTACAAAAGCGCGCTGGAGAAAATCCCCGCGCCGGAATTCATCGTGCTGTACAACGGGAAAAAACCCTGCCCCGGACAAACCACGCTCCGGCTCTCCGATGCCTTCAAAGACACCGGTGATTTACGGGGGGCGCTTCCCGCCGCGCCGGACTTGGAATTGACGGTGCGGGTGTACAACATAAACAAGGGGTACAATCAGGAGATGCTTGAGAAGAGCAGGACGCTTTTCGGGTACAGCTATTTTGTTGACAAGGTGAGGGAACTGGAGCGTGAACTGTCGAAAGAGGAAGCGATGAAGGCTGCGATCCAGCACTGCATAGAGCATGACATATTGAAAGAATTTTTTGAAGCCAACAGTTCGGAGGTATTTAATATGCTGTTAACCGAATGGGACACGGAGGAAGCGAAGGAAGTCTGGTTCGAGGAGGGCCGCGAGGAGGGCTTGGAACAGGGAGCGCAGAATAAGCAGCTGGAGATACTGGCGCTTATGGAGCAGGCGGAGAGCCTGGAGGATTTCAGGCGGCTACAGGCGAAGCTAAAGGGCTCCGGGGAAAACACCCAAACCACGCAGTCATAAGGAACCGCTGGTTAAACCATGTTTTTCCGGCGGCTTCCAAAAACCGCGCCCTTGACAGCGGCGTTATCGAAATTCATACCTGCCGTTCCCATTATGGTGATAGATAGGTATGCGGCGGCAGCTTCCGCTTCCCCGGCCTTACATATCAAGCAGGGCGCGGCGGGAAACGGCGCCGGTTTTAAGGTATATGTGGCCCAGGTGGTTTTCCACGGTTCTGACGCTGACGCACAAGGCGTCCGCTATCTGCCGGTTGGTGAGCCCGCGTTTTATCATGGTCAGTATTTCCAGTTCCCGGCGGGTCAGCTCCGTCCAGGCTGTTGTACGGTCCGGTACGTCAAGGCTCTTTTCCAGGTAGCGCCCCCCGCCGAGCAGCGCGTCTATGGCGGCGGTCAGTTCCAGCCGGTCCGCGGATTTGGAGATATAGCCGCTGGCGCCGCTTTTCAGGGCGCTCTGGGCTAGAAAGGGGTCCTTGTACATGGAATAGACCAGTATGGCCGGGGGCTTTTCGCCCCGGGCTTTGCAGATTGCCCCGGCTTCGGGGATAAAGGACAGCCCGTTATCCGTTCCCAGGGAAATATCAAGGATGATCAGGGCGGGCGGGGGCCTCATGGTTTCCAAGAGGCTCCGGGCCTGGGCAAGGCTGGCCGCTTCCCCGGCAATGGCAAAACGGCCGGTTTCCTCAAGCCGCTTCCCGATTCCGTCCCGCACCAGGGGGTGATCGTCTATCAATAAAATAGCGTCCATTTACCCCCCCCCCCCCGACATCTGTTAAGTGGTTTTTCGGCAGCCCCAGGGGAACTTCGAGGCTTACGGTCGCGCCTTCCCCGGGTTCGCTGTCAATGGTGAGTTTTCCGCCAACGATGGCCGCCCGTTCATACATATTCCGTATGCCAAAATGGCCCTCCGCCGCGAAGCGCCCGCCATCGCCGTCCCGGATCGCAAAGCCCCTGCCGCTGTCGGAAACGCAGATCAGCAACACAGGGATTCCCCCGGAATTGCCGTTCCGCGTCACCACCACCGCTTCAGGGGAGCCGGAGTGCTTTTCGATATTGGCCAGGGCTTCCTGGACCAGCCGGAAACACTGTATCTGTAACTGCGGGTCCAGGGGTTCCAGGCGGAGGTCCTCCCGCGCGGAAATCCGGCATTCAATGCCGGAGCGGCGCTCAAAATCATGGCACAAACGCCGCAGGGCCAGGGCCAGCCCCTGATGCCGGAAATCCGGGGGAAAGAGGCCGTCGCATATCGAACGGACCTGTTCCAAGAGCGCCCTATGCCCGGTTTCCAGTTCCGCGCACAGGCGCCGGCGCTCATCCTCCGAGCCGGCCCGCTCTATGCCCCCCGCGTGGAGGGAGAGCCGCCACAGGTCCTGGGCCACCGAGTCGTGGAGTTCCCGGGCTATGCGGGACCGTTCTTGCTCCTGAATCAGCGCGGCCTCCCGGGAAAAGGAGCGGCTCTGCCATTCCCGGCTCTGGGCCCGTTCTTTTTCCCGCCGCGCCA
>JAITHL010000216.1 GCA_031279975.1 Treponema sp.
ATAGAAGCGGAAATCCCGCAGAAAAGCCGAAGGCTTTTTGAGGAATTGGAGCGGATAGCCCGGTTTTTTGCCGCGTAGCGGCAAAAAATGCGCCCAAAAAATTATATGCGCTGACCCTGGGGGGACCGGGGGGCGTTACGGCCCCCCTGAGGGGGTAGGGCGCAACGAAGCGCGCCCGTAGGGGTCGTACCCCAGAGGGGTACGCGACTTCCCCTTTCCTCATTTCTTAAGTTGTTGACAGCGGCATACATCCCCCTTACCGGGCGGTCTTGGTGTATTTTTGCAGGGTTTTCCGGACAGCCCCGGGGCCGGCAATAAGTTCTGTGAAATAGGCTTCCACCTTCCCTCCGAGCCCCGCGGCATAGAGGTCCAGGCCGAATATCTTTTCATTGGAAAGGATGTTTTTGAGCGCCCCCTCCCCGGTCTGGGGGTTCCCCAGTTCAACCCCGGCAAGTTCCCCCCGCATAACCCCCAGGAGCGGATCGGAACTGGGGGTAAAGGGGCGGCCCGTATCGTCCAGCCCCAGGAGATACCGGCACCATCCGGCAAGCGCCAGGGGAATGAGTGCGAGTTTTTCGATTTCCCCCTGAAGCATATAGCGCTTGATGGTTTCGCCGAAGCGGATGGCGAGCTTTTGGGAGGTATCCGCGGCGATGCGCTGGGGGGTATCAGGAATATTGGCGTTGGGGAGGCGTATGGTAAGCACATCCCGGACAAAGCCCTCTGGATTAATGATCCCCGGATCAGTTACCACCGGAAGCCCTTCCCGGTAGGCTATGCCCTGTACCAGGGCCAGCAGTTCCGGGTCCCCCATTTCGGCGGCGATTGAATCGTAGCCCAACAAACAGCCGAAGACAGCCAGGGCGGTATGCAGGGGATTCAGGCAGGTACAGACCTTCATGCGCTCAACCTTATCCACCGTGGCCGCGTCGGTGAAATACACCCCCGCGTGTTCCAGCGCGGGCCGTCCATTAGGAAAATTATCTTCGATAACGAGGTATTCCGCCTCTTCGGTATTGACAAAGGGCGCGTTTACCCCTCCCCGTTCTGTGCGGATAAGTTCCATGCCCTCAATCCCGGAGGCGGCAAGGGCTTGGGCAACCTTTTCCGAGGGCAGGGGCGTTATCTTATCGATCATCGAAAGGGGAAAGGAAAGCCGCTGCCCGCCGGTCAGGTAATCGATGTACCCTGGGGAAACCGCGCCACGGGCAAGCCATTCCCGCGCCACGGTGAGCACGGCCTCCCGTAATTTATCCCCGTTATGGGAAAAGTTATCGGTGGATACCAAGGCCAGGGGGAGCGCGCCGGCTTGATACCGCTCATAGACCAGGGCGCAGAGCTTTGCCATGGTGTGCCGGGGAGCGGCAAGCCCCTGGTCGAGTTCCCGGACCAGGCCGGCCTGGAGCTTGCCGTCTAAGCCGCGCAGATCGTAGCCCTTCTCGGTGATGGCAAGGGTTACCATTTGCAAAGAAGGATGGGCGAAAATTTCCCGCAGCCGGCCCCAGGCCGCGGCGTCTTCAGGATTCGCCGGGAGTACCTCGGCGGTGCTTGCCACCACCTGTTTCACCAGGGAACCGTCGGCCTTCATCACTACCCGGATAAAGAGCCCGTCGTGGGGGGCATAGAGGGTTTTGACGCTCTCAAAATCATTCGGCGCCACCGCGATAATCCCCCGGTCGGCAAGCCCCCGTTCCAACAGGGTCTGTTGCAGGGCCGCGTGAAAGGCCTTGTACAAATTTCCCGCGCCGAAATGCACCCACACCGGAGCGGCGGCGGTTTTTTCCCGTACCCGGTCAATAGCAAAAGCCGGGACCTGTACGCCCGCCCGTTCAAAGGCCGCGGCGTTTTCAATAAGGTCTTTTTTGGTAAGCGCTGGCATGGCTCTAGTATCTCACATTCCAGGGGAAATACAAGGGCCGTACCGGCCAATTTAGGGGGGACCGGGGGGCGGTCAATCCGGCGTTGCCGGATTGCCTCGGAGTTTTGGGCAAGGCCCAAAACTCCATAGTGGTTCCGCTACGCGGAACCACCCCGGCGGGGGCGTTGCGGGGGTAGGGCGCTGCCGCGCAGCGCCCGTAGGGGGATACTTCCCCTTTATAGTTGGAACAGCGCCTTGGCGATGGAAAAGTAAATAATGAGGGACGCCGCGTCAACAATGGTGGTAATGAGCGGCGCCGCCATAATAGCCGGATCGATGTTAAACCGTTTGGCGATTATGGGGAGTATACAGCCGACGCTCTTGGCCGTCATAATGGTAAAAAACAGGCTTGCCGTAACTACGCAGGCAAGCGGGAGGTTTTTGCCGTTCATCACATAGATGCGGATAAAATTCACCGACCCCAAGGCGAGGCCGCAGAGAGCGCCTATGCGTATTTCCCGCCAGAGGACCCGGATACAATCCCGTATCCCAATCTCCCCCAAGGCCATGCCGCGGATGATCAGGGTGGAAGACTGGGAACCCGCGTTCCCCCCGGTATCCATGAGCATGGGGATAAAGGCCACCAGTACCGGCAGTATCGCCAGGGCGTTTTCAAATTGGGCTATGATGCCGCCAGTAATGGTGGCGGATAGCATGAGGACCAGCAGCCAAACAATGCGGTTCTTGGCCAATTTCATAATGCTGGTTTTAAGGTAGGGCTCATCCGACGGCCTGAGGGCGTTCATCTTTTCAAAGTCCTCGGTGTTTTCTTCCTCAATAACCTCCACAATGTCGTCCACCGTGATAATGCCGACCAGCCGTTTTTCCTTATCCACCACCGGCAGGGAAAGGAAGCCGTAGCGCTTGAATAAACCGGCGGAGGCTTCCTGATCATCCGTGGTATAGGCGAAAATGACGTTGGCGTCCATAATATCCCCGATCCGTTCCTCATGCTGGGCGAGCAGCAGGGTCTTGGCCGATACCGCGCCGGCCAGGGTCCGGTCCCGCCGCATGACATAGCAGGTATAGATGGTTTCCTTGTTAAGCCCGGTCTTGCGGATAATCGCAAAGGCTTCCCGGACCGTAAGGTCTTCCCGGAGGTCCACATACTCGGTGGTCATCAGGCTGCCCGCCGAGTTTTCGGGGTATTGCAGCACTTGGTTGATAATTTTTCTTTTTTCAGGAAGCACATTTCGCAGGACCCGGTTAACCACATTGGCCGGCATCTCTTCAATAAAGTCCACCGCGTCATCCACAAAAAGGTGATTCATAATCTCGCTGATCTCCGCGTCCGTAAGGGCTTCCACAATAATCTGCTGCCCGCCGCTTTCCATATAGGCGAAAACTTCGGCGGCGGCGGCCTTGGGGAGCAGCCGGAAGAGCGTTATCTTTTCTTCCCTGCTGAGATTCTCAAATATCTCCGCCATATCTACCGTGTTCATACCGGAAAGCAGGGGTTTCAGCCGGGATACGTCAAGCGGCCCGGCGTTGAGCATGGCTACGATTTCGTCTTTCATGGGAGCATCCTCCTTGCGTTATAATACGGCATCGGGGCGGTCTGTTTAGCGAGTAACAGGGGACACAAAACAATGGGAACTAACCGCGCGGCGGCGGTTAAATCAGAAAAATCCGCGAATTATACCGGATTACAGGAATAAATAATCATTATTTGCGCTATCCGCAGCCGCATTTTGATGTAATCAGCGCTTTCCTAGCAAAAGGCGGACGGCTTATAGGGGCCCCCGGCTTTGCGCTTACTACTAGGGTTACTGTCCGCGCCGTCGTTCTTGCGTAAGCCCACTATCAACCTCCTGGTTCATCCTTCCAGTATAGACCTGCCGGAACGTTTTGGTCAAGGGGAAGGCGCGGGTCCGCAACACGGCGCTGTTACCCGGCGGCGCCCGCGGCATACGTTTCCAGGGCGGAGCGCAGCTCCTGCCGGGGTATACCCCAATTCCGGCCAAAACAGCGCAGCAGCCAATCCGACAGGGCCATAAAGGGATGAAAAGCCCCCTGTTCCGGGGAAATAAGCCGCGCCGCCAGGTCCGGAAAATGCCCCCGGTTCATGATCAATTCCCAAAACCGGGCGAAGTTTTTTATCCGGTCCAGATCAGCCGCCGGCAGGGCCGCGGTCTCCAGGACCTCATAGGGCGGGGCCGCCGCATAGCGCATCCCAAAGGCTTGGGTATGCCGGGCAAGCGGCGCGCCGGGCAGGAGTTTGAGGACCCCCAGCTGTATCTCCAGGGAAGAGCGCGCCGAAGAAGCCGGGGCGCGCAGGGCCGTCCAGAGCCGGTCAAAACCTTGGGCAAAGGAGGCGGCGCCCTCCCCGGGCAGCCCCGCAATGAGGTCCACATGGAGTATCCCCCTGGTATGCCGCATGAGGAAGCGCAGGGTTTCCAGTTCCGCTTCAGGGTCCGCGGGCCGCCCGATCAGGGCGGCTATCCGGGGATTCAGGGTTTGGATTCCCAGTTCCATCCGTAAAGAACCCGGCGGAAAACGCGCTAGACATGCCCGCAAATCCTGGGGAATGTTCCGGGGAACCAGCTCGAAGTGTACCGAGAAGGGCGGTTTTGCCGGACCCGGGGGGAGGCGGGCTAAGAAGAACTCCATGATCCGCCGGGCCCGGGGAATATTCGCGTTAAAGGTCCGGTCCAGGAATTTAAAGGCCCCGCCGCCACGGCGTATCAGTTCCTCTACTTGGGACAGCACGGTTTCCAGGGGAAATTCCCGGACCCGCCGGGATTCCCCCGCAGCCGCGGCGCTCAGGCAAAACTCGCAGCCAAAGGGACAGCCCCGTGAAGCCTCCAGGTACACCAGTTTTCGCCGAAGGTCCTCTTCGGTGTAGAGCCGGTAGGCCGGAACCAGGCGTTCCAGGTCCACCGGCTTGGGGCGTATAAACTTTCCGGCGGCGGCTTCCCGGGGGAGGCCGCCTGCCCCCAAAATCCCAAGACACAGTTCCCGGAACGCCTCCTCCCCTTCGCCTTGCACCACCCAATCGGCATGGCGGAAAAGCTCCGCGTCCGGCGGTAAAAAGGAAACCTCAGGCCCGCCGAGTATGATAGCCGGCCTTTGGACCCAACGCTCTTGCAGGTTTTCAAGTAGTCCCATGATCGCCCGGTGGTTCCAGATGGAAACCGACATGCCCAGAATGCGGGGCCCGGCCTCAAGCAAGGCGGCGGCCTGTTCTTCCAAGGGCTGCCGCAGGGTAAATTCCCGCAGTTCCGCCCGGCGTTCCAATTCCCCCAGATTCGCTTTAAGGAGCCGCAGCGCCAGAGAGGGATGTATCCACTTGGCGTTAACCGTCGCAAGCACAATATCAGCCATGACGCGCTGCCCCTACCGGAGGGTCCAAGGCCCCCGCAGAGGGGGTACACGGCTTCCCCCCATTAACGTTTATCAAAAATACGGATAGATTTTTTTTCACTCCGGGGGAGTTCCATTATGCCCAGGGCCTTGGCCCGGGGGGTAAGGCCGATTTCGGCCTTAAAGACCGCCTCCACGGTTTTTTCCAGGGCCGCGCGCCCTTCGCCGGCGGCCAGGGGGGTCTCAAAAAACAGGTTCAGCACATCCCGGTTGTCCCGGCGCTCTATGTATACCTGGTATTCGCTGGAAACATCCGGTATCAGGGCAAGCAGTTCATCCACCCGACCGGGGTAGATCATGGCCCCCTTTACCTTCACCATGTCATCGGAACGTCCGGTGATGGCGTCGATCCGTGGATAGGGCAGGCCGCAGGCGCAGGGGCCCGGCAGCTCCCTGGTAAGGTCCCGGGTCCGGTAGCGGATCAGGGGGGCGCCCTCCTTTTCCAGGGTGGTGATCACCAGTTCGCCGCCTTCCCCCGGGGGCAGGACTTCGCCGGTGCGGGGATCAATAATCTCGCAGTAGAGGTAGTCGGTCCATAGGTGCATCCCGGCCCGGCAGGAACAGCTGATGCCGATGCCAGGGCCGTAGACCTCGGTGAGACCGTAGATGTCGTAGAGTTCCACCCCCAGCTCGGCGGCAATACGCCCGCGCATCTTTTCGCCCCAGCGCTCGGACCCGATAACCCCCTTTTTAAGGCAAAGGCGCCCGCGCAGACGGCGCCGCTCAATTTCTTCCGCCAAAAGGAGCGCGTAGGAGGCGGTGGCGCAGAGCACGGTGGAACCCAGGTCTTCCATCATTTTGATCTGTTTATCCGTGTTTCCCGGCCCCATGGGGATGGCCATGGCCCCCAAAAGCTCGGCCCCCAACTGGAAGCCTATCCCCGCGGTCCAGAGGCCGTAACCCGGGGTAATGTGCAGGCGGTCCTTTGCCGTAATTCCCGCGGTTTCATAACAGCGGCGGAACATGCGGGACCAGTCGTTCACATCCTTTTGGGTATAGGGGATGATCACCGGCATCCCGGTTGTCCCCGATGAGGAGTGGAGGCGCACCACCCGCTCATCATCCACCGCGAGCAGCCCCAGGGGGTAGGCGTCCCGCAGGTCCTCTTTGGCGGTAAAGGGGAGCTTTTCAAAATCGCCGCGGCTTTGAACCGCTTCCGCCGGTATTCCGGCAAAACGTTCCCGGTAAAAGGGGCTCTTCATGGCATGGGCTATGGAGGCTCTGATCCTGCCCAGGGTTATTCCGGTCATTTCCATAGGGTAGGCCCATGATACCCCGGAATAGGGGGCCGCGCCTAGGGCCGCGCTGGTTGCGGACCGGATTTATCAAAGGGGGCTTGCGGATTTTCACGGATTACCGCTGATTTTCACGGATTAGAAGGGAGGCCGCGGATTGCGAACCCTTCGGCACGGATTAGCAGGGGTTTGTTACCGGAAATCCGCGTAATCAGCGTAATCCGCGGGCCTTGTTACGAAAGGAACCGCTGATTAACGCGGATTTACACAGATTAACGCTGATATTAGTACCGGTAATCAGCGCAATCAGCGGCAATCTGCGTAATCCGTGCAACCTGCGGACCCCGTTCCGCACACGCCGGACGCGCCGCGCAAGAGAAGCGGGGAATCCCCCGCTTCTCTTGCGCGGGTTTAGTAGGTCTCGAAGATCAGATTAACGTAGTGGTCAACTCCGTTCACACCCCATTTCCTGAAGCGGTTGCCCCAGTTGTTGGTGGTACGGTCGCTGTTGTTAAAGTTCGTGCCCGGCAAGTTGGGAACGCCGTAGGCGCTCTTGGCGCTTTCGGGAATCCTTACCGTTATCGTATTATTATCATCTACCCTTATGAGTACGTTGTCTCCCAGCGCAGGCGGCGTTGCGCCAAAGGTAACGCTGGCCAGGTTGCGGCAGTCGCCGAAGGCGACGCGGCCTATGCTGGTTGCCTTCGGGATGTTGACGCTGGTCAGGGCGTAGTTGTTGATGAAGGCCCCTTCGCCTATGCTGGTTGCCATCGGGAAGCTGACGCTGGTTCGGACGTTTCCTCCGTAGTTATCATTGAAACTATTATTGTTGATAATATGTACCTCAGCGCCGGTTACGGTTTTGAGCGATGCCCAGTACCTTACGGAAAAATAGGAACCCATACTATCCGCCTCAGCGATACTCCCCGCAGCGTCAGGCAGGGTGAGATTAACAATTTTGTTATCAATTCCCAGATAACCCCGGGAATAATATGGATCAAAAACACCGTCGCTGCCCAGACCGCCGCCGCCGTTTGATAGACCATTGGTGCAACCCGCAAGGTCAAGGGAGACATACTTCCCGGAGTCAACAATGGCGGTTATAACAGCTTCCCAGTTGGCCCCGCTTAACCCCAGCGCTACAACCATGGGAATAGGATCGTCACTGGTTAGTCCGCCGCTTTTCCCGGCAAGATACGCGGCTATTTGGCTGGCATCGATAATTTTGGACCACTGGGCATAGAGGGTAATGCTTGCGCCCTGGGCGTCCATTAGGTTCACGATTTCCTGCCCGCCGGTATACGCCGTACCGCCGCCGCCGCGCTGGGTATTCCAGCCGGCAAAGAGCGCTCCGGGGGTAAAGCCGTTGGCTGGCAGGGTCCGCGGCGCATCGTAGACGCAGGTAACGGCCTCCATACTGCCGGCCCCGCCATTGCCGTCAAACGCGACGGTATAGGTAATGGGGTCCCATTTGGCGTATATCACCGTGTCCGCGCTGACCGGGTTGTTAAAGTTGAAGTACAGGGTAAACGCGGCGTCGGCGTACCAGGCGGCAAAAGCGTAGCCGGTCTTAACCGGGGGAACAGGCTGGTACACATAACCGCCCCCCGCGGGCAGGGTCTGGCTGGGGATGCCGCTGCCGCCGCCGGTCTGGAACGTAACGGTAACGCTCTCCGCGCTGCCCGTGGCGGGGAAGGTGATGGTTACGGCCAGGCCGGCTCCGCCGCCTGCCGCATGGGCAACCGCCGCGCCGGTATAGGTAAAGGCGTTTGCCGCAACGCCGTCAAAGGTATAGCCGCTTTTGGCGTTCAGGGTAACTTCCGCGAGGTACGCCGCGCCCGCCGCGAAATTGCCGCTATGCGCCGCGCCGCCCGCGGTTTTCCACGCGACCGTTCCGGTGAATTGCGCCGCGCTGATGGGCGCGGTATCGGGAACGGCGCCCTTTACCGGGGCGGTAACGCGGCCGGTAAGGCTGAGATCGCTCACGGCGATCAAGGAACCTGGTTCCAGTACCGTAATGGTAAAGTCCTTGGTAAAGGCCCTGCCCTGCGCCGCGCCGTTTGCGATAGAAGCGGTAACGGTAACGGTTCCCGCCGCCGCGGTATTCAGCGTGTCCGTTCCTTCGGGGATAACCGCGCCGGCGGTTCCAGGATCTGTAACCGTCCAGACTATGGTTTTATGGGAAGCATTGTCCGGCTGAACCGCGCCGGCAAGGGTAAGGGCGGTTTGCGCCAATGCCTGGGCCGGAATGCCCGCAATGTCCGTAACGGCAACAAAGCTGTCCGTGGCCGGAAAGGTAACGCCAACCGCCAAGCTGGCCCCGCTGCCCGCCGCATGGCTAACCGCCGCGCCCGGGTAGGTAAAGCTGTTGGCCTGGAGCGCGGCAAAGGTATAGCCGCTCTTGGCGTTCAGGGTAACGTCCGCTTTGTACACGGCGCCCGCCGCGAAATTGCCGCTGTGGGGGGTGCCGTCCGCCTTTTTCCAGCTTATAACGCCAAGGTACTGCGGCCCAACAATGGCGGCGGTATTGGGGAGAACGCCCGCCGCCGGGGCGGTAACATAAGCGTCCAGGGCAAAGTCATTTACCCGTTCCGTTGCCGCGCTGTTAACCATATCGGCAGCCTGGGGGCAAGCGGCAAAGAAAAGCGCGATAACCCCTAAGACCAGGGCAAAAAGCCCCTTCCGGGCAATGCTTCGATTAGTTAGAGGGTAAATTAGGGGTGAAGGGGGGGGGGGGGGGGGGGGGGGAAATGGTTATTCCAGGAAAAGGGCCCGGCTGCAAAGCAATTTACGCGCTTTTTGCGCCC
>JAITHL010000219.1 GCA_031279975.1 Treponema sp.
ACGGAATACCCGTTGCGCTGGACGCCGCCTCGGTTTTTCAGGTGCGTGAAAAGACCGAGGAAATTCTACACTACTGTCGCAACTATCCCCTCATCGTGTTTATGAACGCCGCCGAGGCCATTGCCTTTTACCACACAATCAAGAAAAACCCCGCCGCCGAAGCGCCGTACGGCGAGCGCGAAACAGAGGCGTTTATTTTGCAGGAAATTTGCCCGGTACTCAAATCCATGACCGAGGGAGAAATTTTCCCCATCATGGTGATTAAGCTGGGCGGCAGGGGGGCGGTGGTGCTTGCCGGGGGAACCGTTTACCGGGAAGAAACGTTTACGATTGCCAAGCCGAGGGACGCCACCGGAGCGGGGGATGCGTTTTGCGCGGCCTTTACCGCCGCCTGGATTCGGGGCGGCTCCATTTCCGCCTGCGCCGCCCTGGGGAACAAAGTCGCCCGGCAGATACTGGAAGTTCCCGGAACCCGCGTCAAGGCGGACAAATTCAAGTCCTTTGCCAAACAGCTAAGGAAGCGTTGATTCGAAGAAGTTGGGCAAGGGTATAGGAAACGGTAGACAGTGGTGAGGGCGGCTAGAAATCCTCCCCCGCGAAGCGGGCGTAGCCCGCTACACCAAAGAGGCGGCGGTGCATATCGCCTTCTCCCCCAAGCCAGAACGCCAAAGCCGCTCTGGAAAAAGAGGCCGCCCGCTTCGGAAAACCAGCAAAGCCGTCAACGGCAGCAAGAACATGAAGGACGCACAGAGCTATCTTGCCTCCCAGGGCATTACTCAGTATTGGACCCTGCCCAAATTCCCCAAAAAAAGCCCTTTCGTGGAGAGGATCACCGGTACGCTCCAGCCAGGGTAAGCGCATATAAATTTTTAATTCCTTATGGGATAAGGAATTAGCTTTTTTAGACTGTTTTACTCATGATTTTGTAATTCCTTACAGGATAAGGAGATACGATTTTATATGCGCTGGCCCTGCCATACATACCGTTTTCAATCATAATGTTTTCTGTTATAATTAATCCTGTCATGTCCTTTGCGCCGAATTTATTGACAAAGCTGAAGTCTCTGCTCACCGCCTTTGGGGAGGGTTTCTGGAAACTGCTTGAAACATTGGCAGCCTTGCCCTTATGGCGGAAATCAGCCGATTTGGTGCGAAACCTGGTTGATAAACTTCTGGAGAAAATTCCCGAAGACAAACGCCTTTTGGCCCTGGGTGGCGGTGGGATTGCGGTCCTGCTGCTTTTTGCCGCTGTTTTTTTCCTGGCGAGGGGCAGTTCCCCCGCCCCGAATCGGCCCATAAGGGGGAGCAATTTGTCCCCGCAGGCGCTTATTCCATCCGGCGAACTGTTTCTGCCTGCCGAGCCGGATTTTGTTCCCGGAGTTTTGCTGGAACGGGAGCGGCGTACCACATGGACAATGGATGACGCCGCGCCCTGGTGGCAGGATCCGCTGAAAAATGGCGAAGAACGGTGGCGCGACCGTGTTGAAAAAACCGTAGATGAACTTTTGGAGAAGGTTCCATGAAAAAAATATTGATAATTTTGAGTTTTTTTGCCGTAGTCTCCTGTGCCGGCGCTCCCAAAAATGGGGATGACGGCCAAATCGCGCCGGAACCGTCCGATGAGGTACGTTCCCTAACCGTGCAAACAGCCCAAAAAGAAGCGGACCCGCTTTCCGTTTCCGAAACTACCGGCGTTCAGGCGGAGCCTCTCTCTGTTGTTATTGAACCCTCCCCGGCGGAAGCCGTTACGGAACAGACTGAACCTAGAATTGAAGCGCCCGAAGCGGATACGGCGGCGCCGCCCCCGCAGGAGACCTTAAACCTCACGGCCCTTCCAGAGCCGCCTCCCCTGGCGCTTCCCGTTCCTGTTCCTCCCGAACCCGCTCCCCTTCCTCCTCCCCCTCCTGAGCCCTCCCGGCTTGCGCAGACTCCGCCGGAACCTCGCCCTCCGCCTCCTCGTCCGGCTCCCGCGCCCCGGCCCGCTCCGCTACCGGCCCCTGCCAAACCTGCGCCGCCGACGCGCCCTGTGGAACCGGCTCCGCCGCCTGTTTCGCAGTCACTGGAAGCCCCCCTGCCGGCCATAGTCCGCGAGCCAGTGCCGCTTCCACCGCCGCCGCCACCTTCAACACCGGAATCGCCTGATGACATTATTCCCGCCCCAGAAGCGCAGGGCGAAGAAATAGTTTTTTCCCGGATCGTCCGGGTAACGGTGGGACAGTTGGTAGAAGTTCCCTTCCGGGGAACCGGGTGGGTGTTTCTGGGGGAACAGGCTGCCCGCCGGGGCATTGTCTACGATTCCCGCAGGCTCGATTCCGAAGGGCAGAGTTTTGTATTTCGTACCGAAGACGCCGGCTCCTATACGCTGAAATTTTTTAAGCAGGATTTTATCCGCGATTTTATTTTTAATGATTTTGTCCAGGTGATAGTCGGCAGCGTTCCGGAAACCGTCGGAACCGGATGGTTTAACTCTTCTTTTGACCGGGGAAGGGTGCGGGCTGAACCACGCTGGCCAAATTCTCTTGAAGAGGCGCAGGCCCTGAGGCGGGGCCGTGGGCCGGAAAGCGGAACAGCAGTCGGCGCGCCGGGTTCCACCGGCAGTCCAAAGACGGAAACTTTGCCGGATTCGTCCGGCGCAGCGGCCTCGCCGGAAATTGCGGCAGCCGTTCCACCTGCCCCGGCTGAGGCCCCTGCGTCAACAAGTTCCAGGCCGCCTGTTCCCCCGGTAAGTGATGAAGGGGTGGTTCCGGTTCGGCCTCCGGCGCTTGGCGCCGGCAATTCCGCCGCAGCCCCGCAGACATCCGTTGCGGCTTCCGAAGCGCAGGTAAACGCCACGCCGGAGACCTTTCTGGAAAAAGCCAGAGAGGAATTCGATGCTGGTAGAATTGCTCAGGCTATTTCCCAGCTTGATATGTTCCACAACCGTTACCCGTCGGGAAGCGATGAAGCCTGGTGGCTCTACGGCCAATTCTACGAGGCCAACAGTCCCAGCCGGAACATACTTGCCGCGCTGGATTATTACCGCCGCCTGGTCCGCGAATATCCCCAGAGCAGCCGGTACAACGATGCCCGCAGACGAATAG
>JAITHL010000073.1 GCA_031279975.1 Treponema sp.
AAAAAAAAAACAAGGCGCCCCCGGGAAACCCGGAAATTGGCCTACTGCCAACAACTAAAAAAAATAAGCCGGGGAAGGCGGGTGTCCGCTTGGCGGACACGGCCCCTACGGGCGCTGCGCGGCAGCGCCCTCCCCCCTCTGCGGGGGTTCTACCCCCGCAACGCCCCCGCCGGGGGGCCGAAAGGCCCCCCGGTCCCCCCTTAAGTTGTTACACAGTGGAAATTTACCCCACCGGGGTAAAAATACCCATAAAAAGGAATAGTTGTCCATGTCGATATATGATATACTTATAGAGGGCCGCTAAAAAACGGCTGTTTTCACCGGCCCTTGCGGTTTCCCAACCCGCGGGCGCGGACTAAGGACCGGCGGCAATTTAATCAGTGGTTCCCCAGGAGAATCCCCGCGAATGAGCGGGCGGTTCAGGTGATTATGCGGTTTTGGAAGTTTAAGACGCTGGCCCAATGGACAGCCTCAATCCTGCTCCTTACCCGATGCGGGGGGCAGTTTGATACCATGATGACCGGAAATTCCGGCGGCTACCAGGTAAGCGCGATGGCCGCGGGGAATTCCCTGGATGAATGTTCCATTGTGGGCGCCCGCGCTGAAATACAGCCTTTTTTTCTCAATTCCGTCCTGGGCGATCCTGATATTATTGCCCTTGAGGTTTCCCTCCATTCAATGAATGGGAACCTTATCACTAAACTGATCCGTTATGCCCGCCAATCCCCCGCCGCCGCAAACCCAGCCGGAGGCGGCAACGCCGGCGCGCAAAGCCCGGCCCTGGCGGACAGCGGCGCTTCCCCCATAAACGCCGGATTTACGCCCAAGGACGCGGGCTGGAACGATACGGCCTCCGCAGGCGGCGAATACTCAGGCGGCCAGAGCGCTTCAACAAGGGGCGGATCAAGCGGGGCGGACTCCTCCGCAGGCGGCGGGGCTGCGGGCGGTCAGAGCGCTCCGGCAAGCGGCGAATCAAGCAGGGTAGACTCCTCCTCCAGCGGCGAATACTCAGGCGGGCAGAGCGCTTCAACAAGCGGCGGATCAAGCTGGGCGGACTCCTCCGCAGGCGGCGAATACTCAGGCGGGCAGAGCGCTTCAACAAGCGGCGGCGCTCTGACAACCGGCGCTTCAAAAAACACTTATAGTGAAGCAACCCTTACAACCGGGCAGCCCGTTTCACCAGCCCCTCAACCCGCCGGAGCGGCCGCCCCGGTTCAGCCCTTCGCTTCCGGTGAGCCGGTACGCTATCTTCCCCAAATAGATCAGTATCTTCCCCCCTTCCTCCTGCCGGACTCTTTGGAAATTGGGCAATACCTGCTGGTTTTCCAGGTGCTCGGCCCTCTGGGGGCGCTGAGTACCATTGAAAAACCCATCTTCTTTATCGCCGGCGCGAAGTTTGCCTTGCAGGATATACAAACCTACCTGCCCGGCGGTTTTGAGGACGCCCCTATCATCAGCTCAGGGGCCACCCTCATGCTGGAAGCCCAGATCACAACGGACCAAAGCCTAGACCCCTATCTGATCTGGTATAATGGAAAGAACCGTATCGCCGAGGGCCATCTTTCCCAGGGGATCAGCCGGATATTTTGGAAAGTGCCGGCCCAGTCAGGATTTCATACCCTCAAGGCCGAGGCGTTTCCCCTGAAGCCCCGCGATGCCTTCGGACTCAAGGGGAAGCGTATTGAGTTGTCCCTGCCCGTATCTGCCAAGAACGATAAAAAAAGCGCCGGGGCTGAGGCCCTGAAGCGGACCCTGTTAAGCCTCCTGGAGCCGGATAACGCGGAATGGGCCGCCGCGGGGACCCTGCGGTGGTATCAATGCGCGGGAACCCTGCAAGATGACACAGCCCCCCAGAAACCCGGGGCCAGTCTGATCCCCGAAACGAACAACCCCGTTGCCTGGATGCCTTGGCGGAACCGGTACGGCCTTAAAATCGATTCCGGCGCAATATACGCCCTCCCTAAAACCCTCTTTACCCTGCCGCCCAACGCAGCCGGAGGCCGGGGACAGGTCCTGTTCCACTTCGCCCTTCCCCAACGGAACTCCCCTGCCGATTCCGGGGCAGGCGTCCTCTTCAACGCCCGGTTTTACGTGAACGGGAGTTCCGAACCCCTGCGCTTGGAGGCGGCCTATACAACGGGGGAACTGCGTCTGGCCTATGAACTTGCGGGCGAATCCCGGAGGGCCTCCGCCGGACTTCTTGGGAAGAGCCAGGATTTCATTACGGCGGTACTCAGTTTTACCTTTACCGAAAGCCGGTTTTACGCAAAGCTGCGGCTCCAAGACGGGCCCTTAAACCAGCCGTCTTTGCAAAAAGATTGGACCAAAACGCCGGAGGCCCTTCCCCTGCCGGGCGCCCTCACCGGCCAGGGGGTCTTCCGGATCGGCGGCGTCCCGGAAGCGGCGAGCGGCGCGAGGGGAGAACCGGGGAAACCGGCCTGTACAATAGTACTGGACGACGTGATAACCCTCTTTACCCCTGAACTGGCGATACCCAAAGCGGAGCCGCGGGAACCGCCGGTCCTTGAAGGGCAAGCGCCGCGGGAACCTTCTCCCGCGCCGGACAGGGCCGTACCCGGCGGCCTGCCGAAGGCGGAACCGAAAGCCCGGTCGGGGGCGCCCCCTCCGCTAGAGGGAAAAAACACGGGGAACAGTCCTTCCCCCAAGCGCCTGGAGGCCGCGCCTACGGTTGAGGTTATGCCCCAACCAGGGGCGGACACCAAAAACGCTTTGAACAAGCAAGAGGACCAGCCAAAGCCTTCGGCCCTGCCGGCGGCCTTACCGGCGGCAAGCCGGACTCAAGCGGAAACAGACCGGAGTTCCAATCCGGTTTAACGCCGGTTTGCCATGAAAGGCTCCTTAGCGGCGCTCCGCTCCGGGATAGCAGTCCTGTTGCTGGTATCGTCCTGTACGTCGGAGCCGAAAAAAACACCCCTGGGCCTTCCGGCGGCGCCGCTTGACGCCGCCGGATACACGCTCCAGGCCCCCCCGCCCTACCTTGTGGGCGATCATAAACGCAAATCCGAGTCCGAGGACCCGAATCAGCCTCCCCCCCAATGGGTAAACCAGTATATCGCGGCGGGAATAGCGGGGCTTGAGGCCATGCCGGAGTTTCAGAACTACTATGTTTTTGTTGACGAGGTTGGCGGACCCAATAAGGGCGCCCTCCAGCAATGGCTTGCGGGCTACCGGGTAAACCAGGATATTGGGCGGCTCATTGCCATCCGGGCCCAAAACCGGTTTATCCGCGATTCGGAAGGGTTCCCCGATAGGACGTACGGCCGTTATTTTGAATACATCATCCGGGCGGTTTCCGATAGTTCCTATCCCGAAGCCCGCCGGGCGGAGGATTACTGGATTTTGAAACGTTTTCCGCCCCAAAACAACGAAGGCATTGAGGCCGGTGAATACCGCTTCTTTATCCTCATCCTCATAACCCGCGGCGCGCTGGAGGGGAAATTACGTTCCCTTTTCCTCCAGTATAAGACCCTGGGCAAACCGGACCGGCTCCAGCTTGCGGCGATTAATCGAATAAGCGATACTTTTTTTGCGAATTTCTAGGGCGGTATATAATGAATGAAACCATAACCATCACGGCGGCGGAATACCCCTGGCCTTACGCCTGGTATTGGCAGGGCATTGCCCTGATTAAGGAGATTCAGCGCATCGAGCATCCGGTTCTGACCGGAATCATCCGGTGGATCACCGGCATGGGAAGCCTGTGGTTTTATATCCCCGCGGTCCTCCTGATCCTCTGGTGCGTTGATGAAAAACGGGGATTCCGGCTGGGAGCCGCGTTGCTCGTTTCCCTCTGGGCCAACCTCTTTTTCAAAAACCTCTTGAAACAGCCCCGGCCCTATACGCTGGACCCTTCGGTAGGGCGGGCCTTTGAGTCCAGTTATGGGATGCCCTCAGGACACGCCCAGCAATCCCTGGTCTTTTGGACCGCCCTCAAAGCCTTCCGGCCCTGGGGCGCGTTGATCATCACGGGGATCATGGGATTTACCCGGCTCTATCTGGGGGTCCACTTCCCCGCCGACCTCCTGGGGGGCTGGCTCTTAGGGGGCCTCATTCTGGCCGGAGCGGCTTGGTGGAGAAACACCCTTGAACCCCGCCTGGCCGCCGGGGGAACCAGGGCCCAGCTCCTATGCGCCGCGGCCGCCGCCCTGGTGATGAACGCCGCCGAAACGGCCATTCCCGTGGGCGGCATGTTTTTAGGCTTCTGCGCGGGGTACAGCCTTATGCGGCGCAGGCGGATCGAACCCTTTTCCTGGAGGACCGGCAAACCCGGCCTCCCCGTCCTGGCCGCCCGCTACCTGATCGGCATGACCGGCGCGGCGGCCCTGTACCAGGGGCTTGCCTTCCTGCTCCCCGGCCCGGCTTCCCTGTTTGCCGGACTGCCCGGATGGGGCGCGGCATCCCCCTACGCAGCCCTAAGCCGCTTTGTCCAGTACGGGCTCCTGGGGCTCTGGGCAAGCTGCGGCGCGCCCCGGCTCTTCCGGGCCCTGGGATTGCCAAGGAGCAACCATGGGGAATAGGGAAAAACCAGCCTACGGGGACGCGCTGCCTATCGCGGCGCTTGCCACGCCCCGGAGCGCAAGCGCCCTGGCGCTTATCCGCCTTTCCGGGACCGGGTCCCTGGAACTGCTTGCCTCGCTGTTTTCCCGGCCCGATAAGCTCCTCCGGTCAGCGGGAAACCGGGTTATCCACGGCTGGCTTCTGAAACCCCAGACTGAACGGACCGGCGCCGCCGCTGAAGACCGGCTTGATGAGGTTCTGATCGCCTGTTACCGCTCCCCCCAAAGTTATACCGGAGAAGACGGGGCGGATATTACCTGCCACGGGGGCGCGGCTTCGTCCCGGGCGATACTGGAGGCCCTGGGGCGAATAGGGTTCCGGGAAGCCCTGCCCGGGGAATTCACCTTCCGGGCCTTTATGCGCGGCAAACTGGACCTGACCCGGGCTGAAGCGGTCATGGAACTGGTAGCCGCCAAGACCGATCAGGGCCGGGCCCGCGCGGTTGGCCGGCTTTCCGGGGTACTGGAAGCGGAAATCCACAGCGTGAAACAACGCCTGGTCCAGGTCCTGGCCGCAACGGAACTCTTCCTGGATTATTCCGAAGACGAGGCCGGCCTTGCGTGTTCCGAAGAGGAGGCGGGGCGGCTCCCGGACCAGGCCGGGGCCGAGGAAGCCCTTATGCGGCTGGAACGCCTGGCCGCGTCGTACCGCCGGGAACGGCTGTACCAGGACGGGGCCCTCGCGGTGATTGCCGGCCGGCCCAACGCGGGAAAGTCCAGCCTGTTCAACCTGCTCCTGCGGGAGGAACGGGCTATTGTAACGGATATACCCGGCACCACCCGTGATTGGATCGAAGCCTGGATAGCCCTGGAGGGCATTCCCATCCGCCTGGCCGATACCGCCGGGCTTCACGACTCGGAAGACCCGGTGGAACGGCTGGGGATAACACGGAGCCGGGAACTGCTGGAGGCCGCGGACCTGGTGTTCTACCTCCTTGACGGAAGCGCCGGCCTTACCCCGGAGGACCGGGATTTCTTTTCCGCCTGGAAAAAAACAGAACCCCCCAAACGCCCCCCGCTGTTTCTGCTATGGAATAAGGCGGACCTCATACCCCTGCCGGCATCCCTTGCCGCTGGAACGGAACTTGCCCCGGCCTGTTTGGTCCTGGGGATCAGCGCGAAAACCGGCGAGGGTATTCCCGCGCTCATGGAAGCCGCCGCCGCGGCCTTGGAAACCGCCGCCGCCGCTCCAGAAGGACCGGCGGCCTTGGGAAGCCCCCGGCAAAAGGAACGCATCGACGCCGCCCGGAACGCGGTGGCCGAAGCCCTGGCCCTCTCCAAAAACGCGGCGCCCCTGGACATCATCGCCCCGTTGCTGCGGGAGGGAGTGAACGCCCTGGGGGAACTGTCCGGGGAAGTATCCACCGCGGAAATTCTGGAAACCATGTTCAGCCAATTTTGCGTGGGAAAGTAAGCCGCCGCCGGATTCCCTCCCGCGGCTTGACTCTGCAAAGGCTTTCGGCTATGACAAAACAAAAGGGGGCTTTATGAAACGTTTGATAACCCTAGGGCTTTTTTGCGGTTTAACGGTTTTGTCCGGGCAAAGCCCGTCCCCCCTTTTAGAAACCTGGGGAAACTACACCCTGCGGGGAAGCATACTGGTTCAGTATACGGGCAATGAAGGGACGGTGAACATTCCCGCCCATTTGGGCATTACCGAAATAGGCGAATCGGCCTTCGCCAATAAGAAACTCCTTTCGGTAACTATCCCCCAGGGAATACAGCGTATCGAAAAAAACGCCTTTGCCTCCTGCGTTTCCCTGGGGGCGGTGAACTTTCCCAACAGCCTGGTCTCCATTGGGGAAGGCGCGTTTACCGGCTGCTCCAGCCTTGCCGCGCTGTCCCTTCCCAGCGGCCTTGAAATCATCGGAAACAGCGCCTTTGCGGGGTGCCAGAAATTGGGAAAGCTCAGTATCCCCAAGAACGTTACGGTTATTATGGACAGCGCCTTTAACGCATGCAGCGGCCTCATGGTGGTCGCCCTGGGGGAGCGCATTAAGGCCGTGGGCAACCAGGCTTTCGGCAATTGCGGGAAATTAACCAGCATTACCGCCCCCTCAAACATCCCCTACCTGGGAAGCCGCGCCGTGGACGGAAATTTTACCGGCGCCTATAACGCCGCGGGGAAAAAAGGGGGAACCTATACCTATTCACGGGGCTTTCGCGCCTGGTATACCGGCGCCGATCCGGTTCCCCAGGCAATAACGCTTACGCCGGGAACCGCCTTCGCTGGCTCCATGCAATCCTATATGCAGGAGGATTGGTACCGCCTGCATATCCCAGCGGGAGGCCGGGTGATCATCGCCCATACCGAAGGCTCCTTGGACACGGCGCTGATCCTCTATGACCGGGACGGCGAAAAGCTCGATGAAGACGATGATTCGGGCGATAAATACAACGCCCGGGTAAGCGCCTTTGCCCTTGAAGGGCCCGTGTACCTGAAAGTAAGCAGTTACCGGAAAGGAAACTATTCCCTTACGGCGACCCTTGAATAGGGCCGGCGCCGCGCGCCCGTACCGGAGGGCAGGGCCGCTAGGCCAGCGCTGATTAAATCAAGTTTTTAAACACAGCCCGCGGATTGCGCGGATTAACGCGGATTTCCAGTAACAAAAACCCTTCTAATCCGTGCCGAACCAGCGGTTCGCAATCCGCGGACC
>JAITHL010000045.1 GCA_031279975.1 Treponema sp.
ATCTGTGAAAATCAGTGCTAATCCGCGTTAATCCGCGGTCTCTTTTGATAATGCCGAATTAATCAGCGCTTCCTTAGTGGTCAGAAGCCCCCTGGTCCCAGCGGTTTCCGATCAGCCGAGCTGGCCGCAGGCGCCGTGTATGCTCCGGCCTTTGCGGAAACGTTGGGTCGCCCTGATGCCCCGCTGTTCCAAGGCCGTCATAAAACGGGCGGTTTCCTGGGGTTCCGGTTCCTGGAGCGGACGGCCTTCAAAACAGAGACCCTCCACGGCATTCCAGGGGATAAGGTTAACCGCCGCGTCTAAGCCGCGCAGAAACTTTTCCAGCGCGGCAATGTCCCGCTCCCGCATATTAACGCCCTTGAGCAGCGTCATTTCCAGGGTAACGCGCTGGTTTGTCCGGCGCTGATACTCCCGCAGGGCTTCCTTGAGAGCCGGCAGCGGGTTGGCCCGGCTTACGGGCATGAGCTTTTCCCGCAGCGCCTCATCCGCGGTGGTTAGGGACAGGGCAAGCCGGATGTCCGGACCGTTTTCCCCCAGATCGCGGATTCCCCGCACAATACCGCTGGTGGAAAGGGTTATCCGCCGTTTAGAGATCCCCGCCCCCTGGGGGTCCATAAAGACCCCCAGGGCCTTGCGTAATTCCCCCAAATTCAGGAGCGGTTCCCCCATGCCCATGATCACCAGGTTGGCAATGTCCCGCGGCCCGGACTCCGGCGGGAACCGGAGCAGGAGCCATTGTTCCACGATTTCCGAAGCGTCCAGATTGCGGCGCAGCCCTAACGCGCCGGTCTTGCAGAAAACGCAGCCCATGGGGCAGCCGGCCTGGGTGGAAAGGCAGGCGGTCCGCCGGCCTTCCTTGCCGCGCAGCAGAACCGACTCGATCAACGCGCCGTCTTGCAGGCATATTTGGAGTTTTTCCGTGCCGTCCGGGTCTGTCAGCCGGGCGCGGACTGCGGCGGTCAAGAGGCTGAAGCGCTGGCCCAGTTCCGCCCGCAACGGACGGGGCAGATCGGTCATGGCCTCAAAGGACCGGCTTCCCCGGTTGATCCAGGTAAAAATTTGTTTTGCCCGGTAGGAGGGCAGGAAGTTGAGCATATCCTGGAGCGCCTCCAAGGGATACCCGGCAAGTCCTTGGCGCACACCCATGGCTTAAGAGGACTTTAATCTATCCAAAAACTCGATAATATGGGCGTTCCGGTACCCCATTTTTTGAAAATTACCCAGGGTCTCGACAGCCTGGGTTTTTTCCCCCTGTTGCATAAGACAGTCCGCCAGTTCGATGTAGAAACGGTAATTCTTAGGGTCCTGCTGGACGAGCCGGCGCAGGGACCCGGCGGCTTCCTCGTATTTTCCCTGGGCCTTGGCGACCACCGCCAGCCCCAGCACCGCGTAGGTATCGAATTCGATATTCAGTGCCCGGCGGTAATATTCAACCGCCATAGCAAAATCCTGCATATTCCGGTAGGCGTCCCCGGCCCGGGTGAGTATCACCTTATTCCGGGGGTCCTGTTCTAGTATCCGGTTCCAATACTCCAGGGAACGGTGCTGCTGGTTCAAGCCCCGGTAACAGTCCGCCAGGCCGAACAGGGCATAAAAATTGCCCGGGTCCCGGATCAGGGCCCGCTCAAAATAGGGGATGCCGCTTTCAAAGGTTTTTAATTTCCGGTGGCAGTTTCCAATGGAGGTAAGCACCCGGATATCCACATGCTCCCGCTTGGTTTCAAGCATTTTTTCCCAATACGAGAGGGCCTCCCGGTACTCTTTAAAGTCATAGTGCAGGTGCCCTAAGCCGATTATCGCGTAGGGATTGTTCTCTTCCATAAACAACACCCTCTCGTACACTTCCTTGGAGCGCTTAAAATCCCGGATTTTCCGGTAGGCATCGGCGACCCGGGTTAAGACGGTGATATTCTTGTCGTCATGGAGCAGGTATTGTTCCCAAATTTCAATGGCCTTAAAATACTTACTGAGGGCCTTGTAACAATCCGCCAGGCCGAAGAGGGCGTAGTTGTTCCCCGGATGGCGGGCTAAACAGCGCTGGTAATACTCCACCGCTTTCTGGAAGGCCCCCCGCTTCCTGCTGGCGTCTCCCATACCGACCAGGGCATAGTTGTTATGTTCATCCTTTGCGAGAATTTGGCTAAAACAATCCATGGCCTCGATGGTTTTGTTTTCCTTGAGCAGGAGGTAACCCTTCTTGGATAATTCTGAAATCTCAGAGAGTTCCGGATTGTCGTCATACCGGGAACAGGCGGCCTCCCCATTCGCCGGCGGGTCCTGCGGCGCTTCGGCGGTTTGAGCGTCAACCATGCCGGCAGGATTCTGGTTAAACGGAAAGCGGGTAATTTCATTTGACATGCGGTGGTTCCTCGTCTTCATGGATTAGGTTTTTAATAAGCGCGGATAGTTCCATAATAATGGATTCGGATTTTGTTTTGTCCGGCGCGATCCAATACATACGCAGGGCGTCTAACTTTCTCCCCTTTGATTTATAGTAATCGCCAATCCGAACCAACCCGTCGGAATATCCAGTGGTAAGAAATATCCTTCGAGCGCCTTCAATATCCCCGGCGTTGTATAACCTGTTGCCCTTTCGATTAAGCGCCGCCTTTTGGGCGCCGTCCATCGCCGGCTTCTGGAGCGTTTTTATAAACACAGCTTGATTTTCAAAGCGGCCGAATAGGTTTTTATCCATGTACTTCCCGTTGCTCTTTTTACAAGTATTTGTCATATTTTTCCAAAATTCAACACGCCGGGCAATCTTTTCAGACCCGGCCCCCGCCGCCCGCCGGCTTCAACGCCGTCCTGTATTTCTAGTATAGCATACATTACCAAAAAAATCAACTATTATCCTTCCCCGGAATCCGTAAAAATTCAACGATGGAGCGTCCGTACTGTTTGCGCCCCTCTTGGATAAGGGTCTTTTCCAGGTCCGCGGGGGGCGCGTCTTCCCGGTTCCGGTGGAGCAGGAGGAGGGAGCCGGAGGCGGCCAGGGAAGAAGCGGCGATGGCTTCGGCCAACGCCCATTTGTATTGGTACAAAAATGGGGGATCGCAGAAGATAATAGCAAAGGGCCTTTTCATCCGTTGTATATACCGTTCAACGCTTTGGAAACGGCACTGTATCCTCACCGGGGCGAGGGAAACATTGCGCAGCAGGGTTTTCCGTTTAAGCGGGTCCGCCTCCACCGCCTCAACCGGATCGGCCCCCCGGGAGGCCGCTTCCAACGCGATAACCCCGGAGCCGGAAAACAGGTCCAGAAAGGAACAGCGCCTAATATCCCCCAGGCTTGCAAACACCGATTCCCTCATACGATCCATAGCGGGCCTTATGACGCCCCCGGGAACCGCAACCAGGCGGCCCCGCAATATCCCTCCGGTGATTCTCACGGGTTCTTTCCTAACAAGCATCCCGCCGCGGGGCGGGGCGGGGCCGCAAGCCCTTGGTTTGCCCCGCGCGCTTATAGCATACACGGCGCGGCTCCCCGCGGGACCGTTTGGAACAGCCGCGGCGCTATTTCAATTCTTTCAATAGCTCGCTTAATTCATCCACGCTGACCACCGGTTCCGCTAAGGGCTTATTAACATTGTTGATAAAGAGGGTTTCCAGGGTTTTCCGCCGTTCCGCCGCTTGAGCGCGGATGGCCGAAACCTTCTCGCGTATCCCCGGCAGCTCCTGCGCGGTAAAATTACTGTCCCCGCTGGCTAAACTGGTTAGGACATGGGTAAATTTCCATTCCGTTTCGGACAGGTTGTGGAACTGCTCATCCCGTTCGATATACCGGTTATTATTCATCAGGGCGTTCAAAATCAAGTCCAGCGCATGGTTAATAAATTCAATATCCTCTAGGGTCTTATCCAAAAAAATATCCGGGTCCGCGTCTAAGAGCAGGAGGTCCCGGATGACCCGGACTTTCATAGTAATAATAAAGATATTATCCTCGAAATTGATATGGGCACTCATTATTTACCAATATCGGCGCATTGCCGCCCTTCTTTAGACGGAAAATTCAGCGGAAAATGCGACCGGAACTTGAGCGCCTTGACCAATGCGCCCCTATCCGGTATGCTTACCCCACCTCTTTGAAGCGCGCGGGATAGGCCCGCGCCGTTTCCTTAAAAATCCGGAGTTTCCCGGAGCGTAAACTATATGTCCGTAAGGGGGCGTCATGCGTCAGTATGAACTGACGGTTATTTTTCCTTTGGAAGAAGACCAATACCAGGCAGGCCGGGAACAGGTGTTAACCGACCTTAAAGCAAACGGGTCGGAGATCGAAAAAACCGATGAAATCGGCGATAGGGATATGGCCTATGAAATTAAAAAAAGACGGCGGGGACGGTACGTTCTTTTTACCCTCAAGGTTGAGCCGGAAAAAATTATGGTCCTTGACCGTATTTTCAAGCTCAACGCCAATCTGTTGAAATATCTCTTTGTAAGAATCGACGGCTAGGAGGTACTGATGGTGGACATCAATCATGTGGTGCTGATTGGCAGGCTGACCCGGGACGCGGAACTCAAGTATACCTCCGGGGGGCAGGCGGTTTGTAAATTTTCCATTGCCGTCAACCGCCGGAAGAAGGCGGGGGATCAATGGGTAGACGAGGCTAATTTCTTCGATATTGTTCTCTGGGGCAGGCAGGGCGAGTCGCTCAATCAATACCTGGTGAAGGGAAAACTGGTGGGGGTTGACGGGGAACTCCGGCAAGACCGGTGGGAGCAGGATGGGCAAAACCGGTCCAAGATTGAAATTGTAGCCGGCAATATTCAGCTCCTGGGCGGCGGAGGCGGATCGGGCGCTTCCTTCAATACCGGCGGCGCGGGAAGCCGGGACGCCCCGGAACGGCCCCACCGGGACCACCTGCCAGCGCCCCAGGGGGGGGATGACGGTTTTTCCGATGATATTCCCTTCTAAGGGTCCCGCCGGGGGCAAAGCGCAAGGGCGATACCAGGACGCCGGCCCGCAGCAGGGGCGTCCAGAATACACAAGGAGTCAATATGGCGGATGAAAAATATACGGAGCATGACCATCCGCCCCGTCAGGAGCGGGGCGCGGAAGGCCAAAGCGAGACCCGGGACGGGGAGGACCGGGGCGGCAGGGGCGGAAAGGGAAAGGTCTATTTTAAGAAGAAGGTCTGTAAATTCTGTACCCAAAAATTGAAGATAGACTATAAGGACGCCGATGTGCTGCGCCGGTTTATTACCGAACGGGGGAAAATACTGCCCCGCCGGATGACCGGCACCTGCGCGAAACATCAGCGGGTCCTTGCCTTAGCGATTAAGCGGGCCCGGATCATTGCCCTGCTTCCCTTTGTGGCGGAATAACGGGCCGAACCCCGCTCTGGCGGCCCAGCGCGGGACCCCAATCGCCCGCCTGCCCGCTCTGGCCGGAGCCGCGGTATGCGTCGGGTGTACCCAGAGCGGGATAGTAGGGTTTCTGTTCCTATTGCCCTTCGGCGTCATGGCCTTTTGGTATAATAAGGACACCGCGTGGTTCTGCGGCCTCCTGGCGGCGCTGGGATACGCCGCCCTTTCCTTGGGGATAAGCCTGGTTTCCGGCCAGGGGCGGCGCTTCGCGCTGCTAAACGTTTGTTACTTTACCCTCATTGCCGCGGGCTTTCTCTGGATCATGGCGCCCCCTTCCCGGGGGGGAAGGCTTTTACGGGTACCGGCGGTATACCGGATCGTACTAGCTTCCGCCGCCGGCGCTGTAGCCCTCATACCCTTGTTAGGGGATATTTATCCCCCGATGCGATCACAAGCGGAATTCTTTGCGTCCCTGTATACCGCCGCCTCTGAAGCGGACGCGGTACAGCGTTCCCTGGCGGAGCGGTACATTACCCCGGAGGCGATACTGGAGACAGCCCGGTTCCTTGCCCTGCGGGGCGGGGCCGTCGCCGCCTATATGATCCTTTTCGGGTTTACCCGCCAGTTTGCGGCGGTCCTGGCCCTATTGTTCCGGCGCGGACGGGCCGGGACCAGCATAACCTGCTTTCAGGCGCCGACAAGCATTATTTGGGCCTTGTCCTGTTCCCTGCTGGGCATTGTGTTTGGACGGATTACCCGCCTTGCCCCGCTGGAGATTCCGGCGTGGAATGTTTTGGTAATCTGCGGTATCTTGTACCTGGTCCAAGGCTGGGGGATACTCGCCTATTTCCTGGGCCGCCTGCGCCCCTTGGGGCGCTTGCTGCTAAACCTTTTCATGGTTTTTCTTATTATGAGTCCTGGAATTAACGCGGTCTTCCTGGGAGCGCTGATTTTTCTGGGGATTGCTGAAAATTGGGCGCCCTTTCGGAGGCCCAAGCATAACGGGCCGTCCTCCTCTACTCCGGGGGCATAGAACCATAGGTTCGCGGGAACCGCTGTTGCGGACTTTAGTCCGTAGCGTCACGGCAAGCGGCGGTTCCCCAAGGATGGCGGCGGCGCTTGCAAAAACGCGCCGCGATATTTTTGCGCTAAAGGAGCTTGGATTATGAAGGTTATTCTTAACAAGGATTTAAATCCCCTGGGGGAAGAAGGGGATGTAAAAGACGTGGCCAAGGGGTACGCCCGGAATTATCTTTTTCCCCGGGGCATAGCCCTTCCCTATACGGATAAAACCGTAAAGCTGTTTGAGGCCCGGAAGGAAGAGATTGAAACGCGGAAGGCGGAAAAACGGAAGAACGCCGCGGGAATTAAGGAACGCTTGGAGGCCCTGGAACTGGTGATCGCCATGCCCGCCGGGGCGAACGGAAAACTCTACGGCGCGGTAACCGCCCAATCCATTGCGGATGAGCTTGCCAAACAGGGCTTCCCCATGGAACGGAAGCGGATCGAGGTTCCGGGAAACAATTTTAAGAGCGTGGGCAAATATAAGATACAGGTAAAACTCTACGAGAGCGCCGCGGCGGAGGTCGGCGTTACGGTGGAAGCCCAAATTATCAAAACCGAAGCGAAGAGCGGCGCTTCCGCCAGAAGGACGAGAAGGCGCCATGAACTCCCGGCGGAGCAGCGGGAAACCGAAACGGAAGCGCCTCATGAGGCGGCTGCGGAAGACGCCCCTGAAACCAAGCACCTGGAACCGTCCCCTGATCCGGTTCCAGGGACGGCGGAAACGCCGGTTGAACAAGGGGAAACGCGGCAATAGCGCCAATGGCCCAGACCGTACTGAAGGATAAAATTCCTCCCCACAATGACGACGCGGAAAAGGCTACCCTGGGGGCGTTACTCTTGGACGAGGACGCTATCTCCACCGCCATTCAGTATCTAAGGCCGGTGGATTTCTATTCCAACGCAAACCGCCGGGTCTATAACGCGATACTCAGTCTTTTTAACGAGGGACGGAAGGCGGACATCATTACCGTGGTGGAGGAGCTCCGCCGGACCGGGGAATTGGACGGCGCGGACGGGGCCGCCTATGTGGCCTCACTGACCAATGTGGTTCCCACGGCGGCCAATATCGATTATTATGCCCGGATTGTTCAGGACTGTTCCATACGCCGTTCCCTTATCCGGGCCGCCGGCGAAATTACCGCAAAATCCTTTAATGAATCCCAGGATTCCCGCCTTATCCTAGAGGAAACCCAGCAGCGTATTTTTGAATTAACCGATGAGCGGCAGACCCTGACCTTTAGGCCCATCAAGGATATTATTCCCCAGGCCATCGAGATCATTGAAAACCGCTTTTACGCAAAACAGAGCTATACCGGCGTTCCCTCCGGCTTTGAAGACCTGGATCGCTTTACCTCAGGGTTTCAGCCGTCGGAACTGATTATTATCGGCGCCCGCCCGTCCATTGGGAAGACCGCCCTGGCCCTCTCCATGGCCGCGAATATCTCGATACACCGGAAAATAGCCGCCGCGTTTTTTACCCTGGAAATGTCTGATATGGCCTTGGCCCATCGTTTGATATCCGCGGAGGCGAATATTGAGTCTAACGCCCTGCGCACCGGGTATATGAAAAACAGCGATTTACAGAAACTGATTGACGCGGCGGGAAAGATATACGAAGCGCCCCTCTACATTGTGGACATGCCGAATATGAAATTGCTGGACCTCCGGGCCCAGGCCCGGAGGCTTCGGGCCCAGCAGAAGGTGGAGATTATTTTTATTGATTACCTCACCTTGATCAGTTCAGAGAACACCCAAATGCAGCGGCATGAACAGGTAGCCGAGGTTTCCCGGTCCCTCAAAAGCCTAGCCCGGGAGCTGAGTATTCCCATCGTAACCCTTTCCCAGGTTAAACGGGAGGCGGAAGGGAAACGGGATCATTCAGGACCCGGTCTAGCGGATCTCCGGGAATCCGGTTCCATAGAGCAGGACGCGGACCTGGTTATATTTCTCCACCGGGAACGGGAACTGAAAAATCCCGAAGAAGACCATTCCGGGGGAACCATACCAACGGACCTGATCATCGCAAAACAGCGGAATGGGCCGGTGGGGACGATTAAGATAGTGTTTCACCCTAAGTACGCCAAATTCATGCCCCTATCCCGTGAACAGCCGGCATAATCCCGGAACTGGTTGCCACGATAAGCCTTTTACGGCAATAATAGACTTGTTTACTAAGGCGCTTGGTTGCGGACCTTCGGTCCGGTAAACAAGTTCTGTGGTTTTCAGGTTAAGCCTGCGGACTTCCAGTCCGGCAAAACCACGTTTTTAGCGGAAGTTGTTTAATAGCCGAAGTTATTAAACAACGCTCATGAAAAGGTCCGCTGGAAACCGTGTTTCCAGCGGCCGCCAAGACAAAACGAGGGAGAAGATGGCTTTTATCGATGAGTATAATTTTGAATTCCTGGTTAATGAGGCGGAGAAACTGGTGTTGGATGAACTTGGCAAACAGCTTGAAGTCTATGAGCCTGAGATATGCCGTTGTAATGAATGCGTGGTGGATATGGCGGCGGTGGCGCTGAATTCCATAAAACCCCTATACCGCTTTTCCCTCTTGGGGTCCCTTTATGCGGCCCAGGCTATTCACGAAGATTCCTATGCCCAAAGTATACGGGAGGCGGTTGCCTTTGCTATTGAGAAGGTTCGAAAAAATCCTTCCCATGACGGGATCAGGGAGTAAGACGCTCATCCGCGCTTTGCGGGGGGTTACCCCCGCGCCCCCGCCGGGGGCCTATTGCCCCCGGCCCCCCCGCTAACGGGGAAGCGGGTTTTTCCGGCGATCACCCGGTTCCTCGTAATGAGGAGCCATTCGTTTGTATATATCCGCAGAAGCGCCCGAAGTTCAGCGGTTTCAGCGTCATACCAGTTGACGCTTCCCCCGGTATCCACCGTGATAAAATACGCCCCCCCACTGATAAGCCGGACCGGCAAACCCGCATGCCGTTCAAAAGGAATGAAGCCTTGGGCATGGTAGAGGACCGCGCCCTTCCTGCCCAGCGTGGACGCGGCATTTCCGGCGGCTTCGGCAATGCCAAAGCCAATATCTTCCCCCAGCGCTTCGGCCAGCAGGTCCGATTGGGCGGGTTGCTGGATATTGATCCGGAGCAGCTTGGTAGCGCTGGTCCCGGCGCCCCCGCTTATGACAGCGCCGTAGACGGCGCCGCTTGCCCCCCGGTACAGCCGCGCCCCCACCGGCGCCGTGTATGCCAGGGCCAGGGTTTCGCCGGTATTGACGTTGACCCGTTGAAAGGGGGTATTGGCCGAAAGAGCGCCCCTGCCGATGATGATGTTTTGCTCATCAATAAAGGCCGCGTCCAAAGCCCCGGCGGAGTAAGCCGAATAGCGCGCCCTTTGGGTAGGGGCGGAGAGGATGCAGATATTTCCCGCCGAATCAAGGAATAAGAGCTGTTCCCCCAGGGACGCCGCGGAACGGAGGGGGCGCCGCAGGGGCAGCGCGTCCAAAGGATGCCGGAAGGCCCCCTTGCCCCGGATGAGCGGAAGGGGTTCGACGGCCTCTGGCTGCCAAAAGAGAAAGCTGTCTTCAGGAAATGTTTCATGGGAAACCGCTGTTAGCTGGGTATAGGGTTCCACCGCTTCCAGGTCCAGAAAACTTCCCCCTTGCAGGGCGGTGTAATCCAGGGGAATAAAAGCGGCAAAATAAGGGTCCAGGAGCAGGCCCAGGGTGGTGCCTGATGCTTCGGCCCCATACACGATCAGTTGTTCAGCAATCAGCGCGGCCTTAAGCGGTTGGAATTCCCCGGTTTCCATGGCCCAGATCATGCCGTCCGCAAGGCCGAGGAGGAGGGGGGCATTGCCGGACGGGGCGTCCGGGCTAACCGCGGCGCACCGTACCGCCGGCATATCCGGCGGGAGTTCCCAGGCGTTTTGCAGGCGCAACGCGCCCTTGTTATCCAAGACATAATAGCATACCTGGGTTTCCTGTATCCAGAAAAATCCATCGCCGGTTTGTCCGGCGGGATAGAGGCTTCCCGCCGCGATACGCGGCTCCCGGGCTAGTTCGTTCCCTGAAACCGCGTCGAGGATTACTAACCCTTGGGCATCGATTCCCCCCAAAAACCGGTTGTTCCCGAACAAAACCGGGGACCCAATATGCGGGGGAACCGGTAAATGCCGCAGGGCTTCAGCGCTTTCCAGATTCCAATAGGAAAGTATGCCCAAGGGAGAGTAACTTACCATAGTCCGTTCGGTTTTGCCGGTACAGGCAAAGCTCACGGAACCGGTAAATCCTGTGGGAGACGGGCGTATTGCTCCGGTCTGCGCGTCAAGGAACACCAGCCCCGCGATGGACTCTTGGGCCAGGATAATAAAATTTCCCCCGGCGGAATAGGCAATATACGCAAGGGGGGCGCCGAAGCGGCGGGTAAAAAGCCGCTGTTTAGTGGAATAATCCCAAACCGAAACCCAATAGCCGCCGGAATTATCCGATTCTACCAGCGCGGCATGGGGCCGCTCTGGATGAACCGCCAAGGCATGCAGGGCATAGGGGCTTATTTGAAATCTATCCAGGGCAGCCTGGGTTCGCAGGTCCCAGACCCCTAAAAATCCATCCGCTCCGGCGCTGAGCGCCAGGTTTTTGGCAGAGGCCAGGGCGCGCACCGGCCCCCGATGGCCCTCCGCGGGGCCGTTTTGAAAGGAGCCCGGGAAATTCGCCGGACCAGTGCCGCAGGATTGGGCCGGCAAGGAGGGAACAAGGACCATAAGGAATACATACAAGACGCTGGAAAAGGGACCGGCGCTTTTCATCCCATGGTTCCTGGAAACATCAGGTTCTTCACCGAAAGATACCGGCCCGTCCGGAGTGCTCTGAATAACGCCGCCTTGGGCCGTTTTTTATAGTCCCCCAGGATGTTTTCATACACCGCCTGGGGTATTTGGGTAACCCCTATGGCGTCTTCCCGGACGCCCCGGAGGTAGAATTCCAGCGTATCCGGGGTATGCCGGTGATACCAGACCGCGATCTCCTCCGGGGAATGTTCTTCCCCCTTGAGATAGAGATAGTATTTAAGCGCTTCAACCGTCATGGGTTCCAGGCCGTCCCGGAGTATTGCAAGCCGCTCGGCTAACTCAGGATAGCCGATAACCATTTCGCCGGTCCGGTTCTTTTCTTTTTTCTGCCGGTAAAAAAACAGCCGGTCCGCTTCGGGAATAACTTCCAGCAGGCTTGCTTTCCCCGGCCAGCGAACGGTCAGGGGGAATTCGGGTTTATGGAGTTTTCCGCAACTGGCGCAGGTAAAATTCATGAATGTTCCATCCAGTATTTCAGCAAGATACCAGGGCTCCGCGTCCAGATCAATACATTCCGGCGCTTCCACCATAAGGGGTGCCTCACAAAAACAGGGTATTGTATGGGCCGCCATAGCTTCCCGCCTGCCGCCTACCGGTGAACCAGAAACAGAATATCGCCAAAAATCGCCAGCAGCATGAGGCCCCCAATGAGGACAACCCCGGCGGTATGAAAGGCATAGACCGCCTTGGGATGCAGGGGCCGCCGGAGCAGCGTTTCAACACAGAAAAGCAGGATCATCCCCCCGTCAAGAACCGGAAGGGGCAGGAGGTTCATAATACAGAGGGCGATGGAAATGAGGGAGAGGAAGCCGGCCATGGAACCGATCCCGGAGCCGATCCCTTGTTGGAACCCCTCGGCGGCGGCCTCCCCGACCATATAGGTTATCCGAACCGGCCCTGAAACCGCCTTGGTAAGATCAACCCCCCGAAAAAGCAGGGCAAGGCTGCGGAGGGAAAGGGTAAAGGTTTTCCAGGTTTCCGCCGCCCCCTTGATGAGGGCCTGGGGAATGGAATAGGAGGGCGTATGATACCGGATAGTTTTATAGGAGACGCCGATATCCGCCGCTTCCCCGTCCGTATAGGACATGGGCATCGCGGTTGTATGGGTCCGGCCTTCCCGTTCAAATACTACGGTTATACTTGCGGGCTGGTTTTGGAGTATTTTCATCAGGGCCATCGAGTGGGGAAGGTCCTCCCCATTGACCTGGAGTATCCGGTCCCCCGGCATAAGCCCCGCCTGGGCCGCCAGGCTTTCCGCCGCCACCGCTTCGATAAGCGGATCGGTCCAGAAATACACCCCGATTCTCCCCGCTCCGGTTTGCTTATCCAAACGGGGCCGCACGGCAAGGTCTATGAGCTGCCCGTCCCGTTCCACCCGCACCGGGAGGTCCCTATCCGCATTCGGGGTTACGGCTTCCTGAATATCATGGTAATTGGCAATGGCCCGGTCCCCTATTTGAACGATACGGTCTCCGGTTTTAAGCCCCGCCGCATCCGCCGCATAGTCCCCGCCGCCGCTGACCTCCGAGGCCAGAACAATACGGTTATCCAGGGTATGCACCTCAAAGCCGGCGCCCCAGATTGCCGAAAGCACCAGAACCGCGAAAACCAGATTGAAAAAGGGGCCGGCGAAACAAACGATAATCCGTTTCCAGGGCGCGGCGCCGTAATAGGTCCCCTTAACCGCGGGGATCGCCTGGGCGTTGTTTTCATAGGCTTCCCGGAAATCGCCTTCCCCCCGCATTTTACAGTACCCTCCAAGGGGAAACAGGCTCAAACGGTATTCCACCGTTCCGATTTTCTTCTTTAGAATGATCTTCCCCCAGCCTAGGGAAAAGGCTTCCACCTCAATGCCCGCCAGCCGGGCGGCGAGAAAATGCCCTAATTCATGGATAAATACCACGATCCCCAGCCCCAGGAGCCCTAAGATAATCTTTACCGCCAACATAGCCTCTCCCTCGAATAAAATTTCCCGCTGCTTCCATAAGGAACCGCTAATTAACTTGACGCCGGACCTCCGGTCCACAATCAGCGGTTCCCGAGGGCGGCGCTGATCTATATTAAATTCGAACCGAAGGTCCGCAATCAGCGCCGCAAGGCCCTCACCGGGAATAGGTTTTAATATACGCCTCCGCCGCGTTTCTGGCTTTGCGGTCGGTTTCTAAAATAAGGGCAAGCCCTTCAAAAACCCCGGCTTCCCGGAGGTTCCAAGTTCCGGCCTGCCAATCGTTACTCATAACATACTCAACGACTTGGGGTATATCCAGAAAACCAATAGATTTCGCTAAAAACGCCGCCACGCCCGCCTCGTTGGCGGCGTTATATATTACCGGATACGGCCCCCCCAGCCGGGCCGCCTGATACGCCAGGGGAAGCAGGGGAAAACGTTCCAGGTCAGGCTTCTCAAATTCCAGGGTTAGGCCGTTAAAGTCCAGCCTTCCAAAGGCGCAGGGGCCGCATAGCGGGTAGGCAAGGGCGTTATGGATGGGAAGCCGCATATCCGGCTGGGAAAGCTCGGCGTATATTGCGCCGTTTTTAAGCCGCACCATGGAATGTACAATACTTTGGGGGTGGACGGCCACGGTAACGGCGCCGGGGGGAAAATCAAAGAGCCCCGCCGCTTCGATAACCTCCAAGCCCTTATTGGCCAGGGTGGCGGAATCAACGCTGATCTTAGGGCCCATTTTCCAGGTAGGATGGCGCAGGGCCTCATCAGGGCTTATCCGGGAAAGTTCCTCCCGGGAACAGCCTCGAAACGGCCCGCCCGATGCGGTCAGGATGAGCTCTTCCACCGCCTCCCGTCCGTGGGCTTCCAGTAGGTTAAAAATCGCCGCGTGTTCCGAATCCACCGGCAGTATCCGCCTTCCCCGCTTGGCCGCCAGGGCAAAGACCAGCGGGGCGGCCATAACAACGGTCTCCTTATTCGCCAGGGCCAGGTCCGCCCCGGCTTCCAGGGCCAGCAGGGAAGGTTCCAAGCCCGCGGCGCCGGCAATCCCATTTACCACCATATCCGCCGCGGCTTCGGCAATTCCCCGGCGGAGCCCCGCCATACCCCGCAGAACGCCCTGGGGCGGCGCTTCCGTTTCCACCCCGGTAAGCGCCAGCGCCGCGGCGGGAAATTCCTGGGACAGGGCAAGCAAGCCCCCTAAATTCCGGTGGCTTGAGAAGAGTACCGGCTCATAGGAATCCCCTTCGGCCCGGATAACATCCAGGGCGCTCCTGCCGATAGAACCGGTAGCGCCCAGGACCGCAACCTTCTTTTTCATGCCCCGGTCCCGTCCGCCCGCCCTTCCTTGGGCGGGACCTTCCTCCAGGGCATGCCCTCAGGCAAAGAAAAACCAATATAACCCATAAAAAACCGGCGACGCAAAGGCAATAGAATCAATGGAATCCAAAATCCCCCCCCGTCCGGGAACGATGAAACCCGAATCTTTTACATCGACGCTCCGCTTCATCACCGACTCGGCAAGATCGCCCAGGTTTGCCGCGATCCCCGAACCAGCGCCCAGGAGTATTCCGGCGGCCAGGGAGGGAATTTTCTTACAGACAAATGCTTGGGGCGTTAGGAAGACCGCCGCGGCGCCCACCAGGAGGGCGGTGAACATGCCGCCGATAAAACCGGCCAGGCTCTTATTGGGGCTTACAGGGATGATTCCCCGGTTTCCCTTGCCGAAAAGCATTCCCGCGGCCCAGGCGGAGGAATCGTTCCCCACCACCATCAAGAGAAAGACCAGGATGATTATCCCCGCGTGGGCGAATTGGGCCATCCGAATAATCCAGAGCATAAACAGCCCCGGATAGATCAGCGTGGAAAAACCGGCGGCCATGGCATGTATCGCGTCCTTAAAAGCGCCGGCGGGGGAAAAAACAGGGGAGATAAGCGGCCAGGCGGCTCCAGCCGCGAGCAACGCCGGAAACAGCGCCGGATGGACGCCGAAGCTGACCTGTAAGGTTATCCCCAGGGGGGCCAGGCTTCCGAGGGCCAGGGCTTCAAGGGGATGGACGGCGCGGCCCCGTTTTTGCAGCAACATACCGAATTCCATGGACCCCAGGGCGCTGAGTACGACGGCGCTGATATTCACGATTAGATGGTTTCTATAGGGGACCAGCAGGATCATGGCCGCCGCGAGGGGCAGGGTAATAGCAAACAGCAATAGCCGCTGGATCGAGGTATTCATGTTCCCGCGCCGCCGTAGCGCCGTTCCCGGGTTTGATAGCGCGCAAGGGCTTCCCGCAGGTCCTCAGCGGTCCAATCGGGCCACAGTTTATCGGACACATAGTACTCCGCATAGGCGCCTTCCCAAAGCAGAAAATTACTGGTCCGCCACTCCCCGGCGGTTCTGATGATCAGATCGGGATCAGGAATATCGGGATTGTCCAGGCACCGCCGGAATTCCGTTTCTGTGAGGGGCCCTTCCTGGGGTCCCTGGGCTATAAGCCGGCGTATCGCCCGGATTATGGCGTCCCTGCCGCCGTAATTCAAGGCAAGGATCACCTGAAGCCCCGTAAAATCCTGGGTGTCCTCACAGACCCGCTGAATTTCCCCCGCGATTTCCCGGGGCAGGCCCGCCGGGTCTCCGGCATGGCGGATACGGATACGGGACTTGCGGAAAAAATCCATTTCCGCCGCCAGGTACTGTTTAACCAGCCCCATGATAAACCCTACTTCCCCGGCGGTCCGTTTCCAGTTTTCAGTGGAAAAAACATAGAGGGTCAAATAGGCGATCCCCAAGCCGCCAGCGGCCTGGACTATGCGTTTTGCCGTTTTGAGCCCCTCAAGATGGCCTTGGCTCCGGCGCTGATTTCTTTGTTGAGCCCAGCGGCCGTTCCCGTCCATAATGATGCCCACATGGGCCGGGAGCGGGCCTTTCGCCGTATGAGACGCGGGATGCATTAGACTTCCATTATTTCTTTTTCTTTTTCTTCCAAAATCTGGTTGATCTTCTCGATATAGGCGTTGGTCAACTTTTGCAGTTCCTCACCTCCCCGGCTTTCCTCATCCTCCGTCAGCTCGCCGTTCTTCAGGGCCTTTTTCAATTCCTCATTGCCGTCCCGTCGTATGTTCCGCACGGCAACCCGGCTCTGTTCCGCTTGGTTCTTCGCCAGCTTGGCCAGTTCTTTCCGCCGCTGTTCAGTCAGGGGGGGAATGGCTATCCTGATGATTTTTCCGTCGTTGCTGGGGTTCAGAGAAAGTTCCGAAGCGCGGATAACCTTTTCAATTTCGCCGATCATCGTCTTGTCCCAGGGCTGTATCACGATCTGCCGGGCATCGGGGACCGAGATATTGGCCACCTGATGCAAGGGCTGTTTATTGCCATAGTACTCCACCTTGATCTTATCGAACAGGGCGGCCGACGCGCGCCCGCTTCTCAGGGCGGCGAATCCGTCCTTTAAACTGGCGATGGTCTTTTTCATCCGTTCTTCAGTTGCTGGAATAACATTCTGCATAGCTGTCCCTTTGGCGCGGCGCTTAACCGCCCACTTTAAAGTAGGCGTAACCGGTAACGCGCAAGACCGTTCCCGCTTGTTTTCCGCAATCCGCCAGAGCCTGGGCAACGGTTATCTTCTCGTCCTTTACATACCCCTGTTCTAACAGGCAGATATCCGCCAGGTACTTCTGTAATTTTCCCTTGAGTATGCCCTGGATCACCTTTTCCGGTTTTCCCGCCAGTTTTTCATCCCCTTCCATCTGCTTTTTGAATACCTCCTCCTGCTCTTGGATAAAAGCGCTGTCTAAGCCAGCCCGTTCTAAGGCGCGGGGGTTAAACGCGGCTATATGGAGGGCAAGGTTGAAGGCCAGGGAGACAACCGCTTCCTTTTGAAAGGCGCCCTCCCTATCCGCGGCCAGTTTCACCACCACCCCGATGGCGCCGTCTCCATGGATGTACTTGGTCAGGTATTCATTGGTATCCGCCGTGATAAGACAGAACCGTTTGAGGGCTATATTTTCCCGAATCCTAGCGGCCAGGCCGGCGGCCATGCTGTGCAGGGCCTCGTTGGGTTCCGTATAACCCTCTTCCAGTATCCGCTCCGCGATGGCGTTCCCCAGCGCTATGAATTCGGGATTCCGGGCCACAAAGTCGGTTTCCGAGGACAATTCCACCAGCGCCGCCTTGGCGCCCTTGATGAGCGCGAATATCTTCCCTTCGTTGGCAGCCCGGCCCGACCGGCTTTCCACCGCCGCAAGCCCCTTTTCCTTGAGTATTTTTTCCGCCTTCTCAAAATCACCCCCGCAGTCCGCCAGGGCTTTTTTACATTCCAGAGGTCCCGCTCCGGTTTTCTCCCGAAGCTGTTTAACCTGCGCCGCGCTGATCTCCGCCATATACCCTAAACTCCTTGTATCACGCTTCTGGGGGAATACTCCCCCAGGGCGCAAGACCCCTGCGCCCCGGCTCCGCTTGGCCGCGCAAGCAGCCGTCCTTGGCCCGCGGGGCCGCTATTCTGTTCTATATACTTTCTCCACATCCACCGGAAGCCCGTCATCCTCATGTTCCGGCGCGGTTTCCGTATCCCGGGCTTCCGCGCCCGCGGAATAGGAGGCTATATCAATTTCCCGGTCCTCTTCCTTGATGGATACATCGGTCATGATTTCTTCTATATTCTCATCTTCATCCCCAAGGGTTTCGATTATCTTGAGCCCCGCTTCGTTATCCGCTTCCACCACCGCATTGGCGACTATCTGGGTGAAGAGGGTAATGGCCCGTATCGCGTCGTCGTTGCCCGGTATGGGATAATTGATCCCCTCGGGATTACAGTTCGTGTCCACCACCGCGATAATGGGGAGGCCCTGCCGTTTGGCCTCAGCGACGGCTATCGATTCCTTACGGGTGTCGATGATGAAGAGAATGCCCGGCGGATCCTTCATTTCCTTAATGCCCCCCAGGTTTTTCTGGAGTTTTGCCCGTTCCTTGCCCAGGGAGGCTATTTCCTTCTTGGTAAGGTTCTCAAAGGTTCCGTCGATCTCCATTTTTTCCAGCTTTTTCAGCCGGAGCAATGATTTTTTAATGGTTACAAAGTTGGTAAGCATACCGCCGAGCCAGCGGTTGTTTACATAGAACATCCCGCACCGTTCAGCTTCTTTCTGTATGGCCTGTTGGGCCTGCTTTTTGGTCCCCACAAAGAGCACGGTTTTGCCGGATGAAACGGTTTTACGAACCGCGTCGTAGGCGTCCTTAATGGCCTGTATGGTTTTTTGCAGATCAATAATATGGATGCCGTTCCGTTCCGCAAAGATGTATTTTTTCATCCGCGGGTCCCAGCGCTTTACCTGGTGGCCAAAATGAACCCCCGATTCCAATAGGCTCTTCATTGTAACTACCGCCACAAATTCCTCCCCCGCCGCCTGGATGAAACGCCCGCGGGCGTTCAACGTTTCCGAGGCCGGCGCCTTCCCTGTATCTCACCGCCCCCGCGGGGCGGCGGAAGATGCGGGCCTTCGCCGTAAACGCAGGCCCGAACGCTTGATTGCGTTATCCGGCGCTAATCATACGCGCCGCCGTCTAGGGAACCGCTGATTAAATGGACTCCGGACTTTCGGTCCGCAATCAGCGGTTCCCTATTATTTTTCCCGTTTTCCTATGGAAAACCGCGAAAAATCACCCTAAAGTAGCGCTGGATACTTCTCGATTGAATTATTCAGCGCTACCCTAGGCTCCCCCATAGGGGTAGCCGTTCTCCCGGAGCATAGCATAAAATTCCCGCATTGGCAAGCCGACGATGCCGGTATAGGACCCCCGGATGGACGCGATAAAACAGGCCGCAAGGCCCTGGACCTTATAGGCCCCCGCGACCCCCTGCCATTCGCCGGTATTCAGATACCATTCTATCTCGCTGTCCGAGAGGGGGATAAAGGTAACATAGCTTTCCACTGAGCGGCAGTCAATGGACCTATCCTTCCCGTTAAAGAGGGCCACCGCCGTAACCACCTCATGTTCCCGTCCTTGCAGCTTATGGAGCATGATCTCCGCGTCATTCCGGTCCTTGGGCTTCCCGTATATCTCCCCGTCCACTGAAATAACCGTATCGGCCCCGCAAATCCAGGGCGGAAGCCGCCCCTGGAGCAAGTCGATTATCTTATTCACCTTGCGGATCGCCAATTCTTCGGTTGCCTCCCGCGGCTTGAGCCGGCCTTGACGGTTCTCCTCGATGAGGGTCGGCATAATATTGAAGGGCAGCCCCATGAGCCGGAAATACTCCTGCCGGCGCAAGGAGCCGGAGGCCAATATAATGGGTTCCATCGTATGTCATTCCTTGGTTAAAGTAGGGCCATCATACCCTATGGGGCGCGTTTGGGGAAGGGGTCCGCGGGCCGGCAGGCCCTCCAAATAGGAGTCGCCGATTTCCCGGCCCCCCGCGGTAAGGCCCAGCTTCCGGTCCGGGCGGGCGGCGCCGTGGAAGTCGCTGCCCGCGGTGATAATGAGGCCCAGGGACCTTCCCAAGGCCTCAAGGCGCTTGCATATCCGGGGCTTTGCGGTGGGATGCCATGCCTCCATGCCGTCCAAGCCCTGCCCAGCCAATTGCTTGATGAATCCCGGAAGATGGGCCCAAGCGATATAGAGGGACATGGGGTGGGCAAGCACGGCGATCCCCCCGGCGGCATGGATAATTTCCAGGGCATAGGTAAAATCCAGCCCCTTTTTAGGAACATAGAGGGGCCGCCCGCCGCCTAAATACTGGGCAAAGGCCTGTTCCCGGTTTTTGACTATCCCCCGCCGCAGCAGCAGGGCGGCAAAATGGGGCCGCCCGATTGATCCCCCCCCCAGGGACCGCAGTTCCTCATAGTCCGCCTCAATGCCCATATCCCCCATCCGCTGGAGGATTTCCCGGTTCCGCGCTTCCCGGTAACGCCCTAAATCCGCGACGGCTTGAGAAAAAACCGGATTCTTCCAGTTAATTCCCAGGCCCAGGAGGTGGAATTCCCCGGACACCTCCTGGGCTTCCCCGTTTTTAAGGTATTTGCCCCGGCTTATCTCCAATTCTATTCCCGGAATAAACCAAAGGCCCCGGCGTTCCGCTTCCGCGCCCGCCCCGGCAAGGCCGTCAACCGTGTCATGATCCGTTAAGGCCAAGGCCCGCAGCCCCTTGTCCGCCGCGGCGCGGATCAGCTCCGCGGGCTGGAATGAACCGTCGGAGGCGGTTGAATGGGTATGTAAATCGATCATATAGCGTATAGTATAAGGGCGGACCGGGCGGCGGGCGAATCAGGGATTGGAAAAAAGCCCTATTAAGCCGAAATTATAACCAAGAATTGAAACTAGAACATTGACGGATCCGGTTTCTACTTATTACTATAGTACAATATTGGGAAAAGGATGGCCCGGAAGTGCTTACCTATACGCTAAAAAATGGGGTTGTCGTATCATCAGCCGAAAGAGTCCGCCCAGGGGATGTGGGGGTATGCGGGGAGCGGCTCTCTGGCGCCGGCGCGCCCCTGGCTGTGGATCTCCAGGGGGCTTCGATGGTGTATCCGGCGCTGATCAACACCCATGACCATCTGCGGGGGAACTACCTGCCCCGGGTCGGGCCTAAGGCGGGAACTTTTTATTTAAGCTGGCTTCCCTGGGATAAGGACCTCAAGGATTCGCCCACCTACCAGGAACGCTCAAACCTTACGGTGGAAGACCTGTATATCTTCGGCGCCTATAAGAATCTTTTTTCCGGGGTTACCACGGTTAACGATCACTTTCCGCCGGCCCTCAACCGGAACATCCTCCCCCGGCTGCCCATCCGGGCGCTCTTCAACTATGGGATAGCCCATGAATCCTCTTCCTATGATCTGAAGTGGGGGGATGGGATACAGAAAGAGCACCAGCGGGCGGTGAAAAACCAATGGCCCTTTATCACCCACCTGTCCGAAGGATTTGATGAAGAATCTATGCGGGGGGTGGAGCATTTAGAACGCCTGGGCGCGCTGGATAAGCACTGCCTGCTGATCCACTGCCTCGCCTTCAGCGATGAGGATATCCAAAAGGTAGCCAAAGCCGGGGCCAGCGTTTCTTGGTGTTCCGCTTCCAATATGTTTATGTTTAATATAACCTGTAAGATACGGAAGTTTATCCAGGCGGGGATCAATGTAAGCATAGGCACCGATTCCACCCATACGGGTTCCTATAATCTCTTGGCTGAAATGCGCTACGCCCGCGGGCTGTACCAGAAGCTCTACGGGGAGGAGTTGCCGGCAAAACGGATATTCCAGATGGTAACGGAAAACGCCGCCCGGTCCTTCTGGCTTGACCAGTATCTGGGAACCCTGGACCGGGGAAAAATCGCGGACCTGCTGGTGATCAAGGCAAAAATGGACGATCCCTTTGAGAATCTTGCCGCCGCCACGATGGGGGATATCGAGCTTTTGATCATGGCGGGCAAGCCCCTCTACGGGGAAATGCGGTTTATCGGCATCCTGGGGGGAAGCCTGCCCGCTGGATACACGAAAATAACGGTCAACGGCGCGCCGCGGTTTATCATCGGAAACCCCGCGGCCCATTATATCCAGGCCCGGAAAAAAATAGGGTTTAAAAAAGTGCTTGACTTTTTACCCTTTGAGCCGGAAACAGAGGAAGGATAATATGCCCAAAGCATTCCAATACAGCGCTGGGTCGGTCATTTACTTTCAAGGAGACGCGGGGGACCGGATATTCCTCTTACAGAAGGGAAGCGTCAATTTGGTATACCAGAATATCGAGGAAGGCCGGGACATGCACGATATGGCGCAGCCGGGCGAGTTCTTCGGGGTCAAATCCGCCCTGGGCCGGTATCCCCGTGAAGAAAACGCCATCGCCATGACGGATTCCATGGCCATGACCTTCTCGGTTCCCGAATTTGAGCATCTGGCCATGGGGAATACCCGGATTATCGTCAAGATGCTCAAGGTTTTCTCAACCCAGCTGCGGCGCATCCACCGGCAGGTATCCAACCTTATGGAAAAGACCGAGCCGGAAGACCCGGAACCCGGCCTTTTCAGCGTGGGAGAGTATTACCTGAAAAACCGGCGCTTTTCCCAGGCCAAGTATGTATTCAGCCGGTACCTTACCTACTACCCCTCCGGGCGGCAGGCGGTTCAAGCCGCGAAGAATCTTGAGACGGCGGAGAACTTCCTGTCCCGTTACGGCGCGGCGGCGGGAAACGCCGAACGGAACGCCCCGGCCAAGAAGGCCCCGTCCCCGCCGCCGCCTTCAGGAGAAGAGGCCCAGCAGGGCGTCGCCAAGGCCTATTATGAGGCGGTGAGTTTCATAACTCAGCAGAAGTATCAGCAGGCCTATATGTCCCTGCGGAAGATCATCGATACCGGCGAGGACGGCGAATTTGTGGCAAAAAGCTCCTTTGAACTGGGCCGGTGTTTCTTTCTGATGGGAAAATATGATGAATGCATACAATCCTATACCATGATGATCACCAAGTACCCCAAACATCCTGATTTAGGGGACGCCCTGTATTATATGGGGCAGTCCTATGAAAAACAGGGATTGCCGGATCAGGCCGTATCGTTTTACAAAAAGATTATGACCCTTGTTACCGATCCGGATAACAGCGCGCATATCAGGGCTAAACGGGCGCTGAAAGCCCTGGAGGAGGCATAAAATGGCTATGGACATGAGCGCCTTCAGGCGCTTTGCCCGGACGTTTCAAGCCGGGGAGATGATTTTTTCCGAATTTGAGCCGGGCGATACCTTCTATTTAATCCAGTCGGGCCGGGTGGAACTGGTAAAGATCATCGGGGATATTGAAAAAACCCTGGATATCCTCAATCCTTCGGAGATGTTCGGCGAAATGGCTATTCTGGAAAACTCGCCCCGCTCCGCCACGGCAATCGCCTTGGATACGGTTACGGTGCTGGAATTTAACCGGCAGAACTTTGAAATTCTCATGCTGGGCAATCCCCAAATCGCCTTGAAACTGCTCAAGATGTTTACCAAGCGCATCTATGATTCCAAACGGCGGTTCATGATCCTCACCCTCAACGAGCCGCAGGCAAAAATCCAGGATGTGTTCCTGATGCTGGATGAAACCCAGGCCAACCTTGACCGCGGCACAGACCGCCGGGAGTTTAAAACCACCGTTGACGATATTGCCCATTGGGCCGGCATGGGCATTGCCGAAACCCGGGAAACCCTGGGCCGCCTGGTAACCCAGCATAAAATGGAAATTTACGCGGATAGAATTGTCGTTATAAATATCAATGATTTTTCCCGCTTTGTTAATCTACGCCGGAAAAGATGAGCCCTCCGGCGCCGATGGTTCCCAAGGCCGGGGAATTACCTTAAGGAAGCGCTGAGTCTGGAGGCGCTCCGCATCCTATAAGCAGGACGCGGACGCGGGTCCGGAATCAGCGTTTCATGCCCTAAAGCAACTCAGTATATATGAAGGAGTTTTTATGAATCGAACCACAAGCACCATCATGGCGGTAATAGGGATGCTTCTCGCGCTCTCTATAGTATCTTGTAAAAGCGCCCCCGGGGCCGCTCCCGCTGATCCGAATACGCGGGGGGGGGCTGAAAAAACCGCTCCAGGAAACGCCGGACAGTGGGAAGCCGCGAAGACGGACGCGGCGGCCCAGCGGAAACTGGCCCAGGATTTTAAGGGCGCCGAATATTTCCCCAGCGATTATCAACAGGCTGAATCCCAATACGCCGAAGCGGAAGCCCTGCGCCCCTCTGACCCCGGGGGGTATCAGGAAGGGGCGAAGCAATATACCGCCGCGGCGGACGCCTACCGGCAATTAAACGAAAAAAACCTGCCCCGGTATTTTGAGGAGGAGGCCAAAACAGCCCAGTCCGCCCGGGAACAGGCGGTCCAAGCAGGGGCGGAAAAAACAAAGGGCGAAGCGCTCCAGGCGGCGGACGCGGCGGCCCAGGAAGGGGGGCGGCGTTATGGGGAGAAGGATTATTACGCCGCCGCCGGTTCCTACAATGCCGCCCGGGAATACTATTCCCTGGCTGAACGCATGGCGGCGGGGGCTAAACTCCGGGGAGACATTACAAGCCGCAAGCTCATGCAGTACGACGGGAAAAGTTACGCCCAGGGGGAAGAAAATACCGCCGCCGCGGACGCGGCCTATCAGCGGCAGGATATTCCCGCCGCCCAAAGCGCCGCGGAAGCGGCTCTGGCCAACTATCAAGCGGTAATCGACGCAAGCTGGAAGGGCCTGGCCGAGGAACGGGCCAAGGCCGCGAAGGCGGAACAGGCCAAGGCGCTGGAAGCCAAGGCCCAGATCGCCCTGAAATCGGACTACGCCGCCGCTGAAGCGGTACTGGCCCAAGGGGACGGGGCGATGAAAAAGCGGGAATACCAGCAGGCCCATGCCCAATATTCCCAGGCGGAAACCCTGTTTGCCGCGGCGGGCCGGAACGCGGCGCAAAAACGCCGGAACGCGGAAAACTCAATTAAACAGGCGGATAAAAAGGTGGTCGAGAGCGGCCAGCTGGCCCGGACCGTACAACGGGAACTTGCGGGAACGAGGGTAGTCAAATGAACCGGATCGCAAAACAGCGCGGCGCTTTCATTGTTTTTTTCCACTTGGCGGCGATTATACTGCTGCCCCCCCTTGGGGCGGCGCCTGCCGGCCCCGCCGCTGAGGATGACCTTGAACAAAATCAATACTATCTGGAAAGCCTCCGGCTGTTAGAACAGGCGAAGGCGCGGTTTAACCAGGGCGATTACGCCGCTTCTGAACAGTACGCCCAGGACGCGGTAAAGGCCGCCGCCCAGTCTGACGCCTATGTAACCAGCCAGCGGAAGATACGAAGCGCCAATGAGTCTCTAAGGGAGGCGAAAGAACGGCTTGCCTGGGCCGATTCGATTGACGCGAAGACCAAATACCCCCAGCCGTATACGGAGGCCAGCTCCGCGTATCAAGACGCGGAAAAGGCGATGAACGCAAAACGCTACGACGCCGTTGCGCCGCCGGCAAACAAGGCCGTGGCGGCGGTATCGGAAATTGAAAAACTCAAGTCCCAGGAAGAATCGGCGGCCAAGGCCGAGGAAGAACGGCGGAAAGCCGAACAGGCCGCGGCGGCTGTTGAACAGCGGAAGGCCCAGGAAACGGCAAACGCCCTGGCCAAAGCCAAGGCCCGGCTTGACTGGGCCAATTCGATCAACGCCCGGAGCGAATACGCCGAACCCTATAAGCGGGCGGATACGGCCTATGCCAACGCGGGAAAGGCCCAGCAGTCCAAACAGTGGGACGCCGCCATCGCCGCGGCCAATGCCACGGTAAACGCGGTGG